>JBCCYD010000084.1:0-17109 GCA_039190385.1 Cyanobacteria bacterium P01_F01_bin.143
GGACAACACTTCCTATATATACGGTAATGGTTCTATATATGTAGATGGGGTAAGCAATACTGCTAGCAATAGCTATCGAGCAACTCATACCGACCGTAACGGAAATACTCTAAAAATTGGATTCCCTAGAAGCAGTAATGATGATTACTTCTCTGGAAAAATTGATGAGGTCAGAATTTGGAATAAAGCTCTCTCCGCCTCCGAAATTGCCGATAACTTTACTCGTACTGTCAGCTTTACAGGAGAAGAGACTAACTTGGTTGCTTACTACAACTTCCAAAGCAACTCAATCGATAGCTCTATTGTCAATGATAGAAGTGGCAACGGCTACGACCTTACTTTGGTTAATGGTGCCATAACTGGTCTGGCTAGCAATTTAGCGATCGATCGCGATGATAATATAGTATTCCTTGCCGAAAATAGTGCGGATGGTGCTGCGGTTAAAGTTGCCGACATTACAATTATTGATAACACCTACAGCACTGACGATCTAGTTATCACGGGAGAAGATGCAGATAAATTTAGCATTAGCGGTACAGAAATCTTGCTTAATGCAGGAGCAACTTTTGATTACGAAACTGACGGAGAGCTGAACTTTACGACCGAATTTGGTGACGACTCCATAGAAGCAGCCGAATCAATTACAGTTACAGCGATCGATGTTTTAGAGTTAACTAATACTGTTACTGTACTAGACGAAAATACCGACACAACAGAGAGGATTCAGGTTGCTCAACTAGATTTAACCGAAGCAGCCCTAAGCAGCAATACCATTAATCTGACAGGTGATGATGCAGATTACTTTGAAGTTGAGGACTTTGTTTTATATCTCAAAGCTGGGACAAATCTTGATTTTGAAACTCAGGCTACTTATAACGTGACGGTGGAATTAGATGATGTTGTTGATTCAACTGTTGATGCTGCAGTAGATTTCACTTTAACTGTCAACGATGTCAATGATGCACCCACCGCAATTAACCTAACTACCGATTCTACAAACTACACTGCTAATCTATTCCTCAGTGGTAACGAAAACTATATCGAAACCAATGCGGAAATTCTCGATTTTAGTAGCGACTTTACCATCGAAGCTTGGATCCAAACCACAGCCAACCAAGGTGGAATTTTTGCCAAAAATAATGGCGACAGTCGTGCAGAAGCAGGGGAGAAATCTTTCTACATTAATAATGGTGGAGAACTTCGCTTTTTCAGTTATGGAGACGGTGTTATTGATGGCAATACTGAAGTAAATGACGGCAAATTACATCATGTCTCGCTAGTTTGGGATTCCGTTAATGGAGAAGGTTACATCTATGTTGATGGTGTGCTTGATGCCAACAGTAACCTAGGCACTCTTGACAGCGATGAAAGCTCCCACACAGTCAAAATTGGCGCACCTAATTTTTATGATGTGGATCAATATTTTGAGGGCTTTTTAGGAAATGTTTGGATTTGGGATATTGCTCGTACTCAAGAGGAAATACTTGCAGGTTTATCCACAACCCTGATAGGTACAGAAACAGGGTTAGTCGCAAATTATAATAACTTCAACAGCGATCGCACTAACACCACAATTACCGATACAACAGGTAACTACAACGGAACCTTAATCGGCTACAACGCTACCCTGGCAAAAATTGCCCTCCCCGAAAATCTCGATACTACCAGCAGTATCAAACTAACAGAGTTTACCCTTGCCGACCAAGATCCTATCAATACCAATCAAGTAACCATCACAGGAGACTACAGCGATCGCTTTGAACTTGTGACTACAGGGGAAAGAAGCTACGAACTCTACCTCGCAGCAGGAAGCACTATTGATTATGAAACTACTCCCGAAATCGAAATCAATATCGAAGTGAGCGATAGTGATTTAGATAATGAAGCGATTATTGCTCAAACCTTTACCGTAGTGGTAGCCAACCAAAATGAAGCACCAAGTGTGGCTTTAGAATATACAATTACCGAACTTGATGAAAATACGCCTACTGATGAAAGAATTCAAGTTGCTGAAATTGACATCATTGATGAAGATGACAATGATAATCTCAATCTACTTACTCTCACTGGAGATGACGCAGCATATTTTGCCCTAGATAATAACAAGGTTTATCTCCAAGCTGGAACTACTCTCGATTATGAAAGCAAAACCCAGTTTGATGTCACTGTCGAACTAGACGATCCCACTTTTGATACTGGTGTTGATGATTCTGTTGACTTGAGCGTTGCGATCAAGGATGTTAATGATGCTCCCAGTTTGATTGTGACAAATAACAATGACAACACGAGAGTACTATCTCTTGACGGTGGCAGTTATGAAGACGGTGATTATGTCGGGATTGACTCCGAGCTTTTGGATTTAGATGCGGATTACACTTTTGAAGCTTGGTTTAAAACTTCTCAAAGAAATCGCGGGATCTTTATCAAAGGAGACGACGATGGCAATCTTGAGAGGGGAGAGAAAGCTTTATATCTCAATCGTCTTGGCTGGCTAGAATACCGTGTGCAAGATCCATTTTACGAGAGTTTCTTCGGAGTTACTAATGTCGCCGATGGAGAGTGGCATCATGTAGCTTTTGTCTTAGACCAAAGAGAGTATAACAATACCGCATACATATATCTCGATGGCAACTTATTAGCGCAAGAAACCGATACTGGCCTAGATTATCCAGATAATGAAGGGGATACTATCAAAATTGGAACTTGGGATAATTCTTTGTTCTTTGACGGAGAAATGAGGGATATTCGCTTCTGGAATACAACGCGATCGCAAACAGAAATTCAAAGTAACCTTAACACCCAACTAACAGGCACCGAATCGGGATTAGTTGCTTACTACAACTTAAGTAACAATAGCGATACGCAACTTATCGACCAAACTGGAAATGGCATTGACGGAACTCTAGTTGACGATGCTAGAAAAATAGATGAGATGATTATTTCCGAAGATACAGAAATTGGTAGTAACTTTGTAATTGCCGATTTTGCTATTGAAGACGAAGATAATGCTAGCGAATTTCTCGATAACAGTCTTAGTCTTTCTGGTGCGGACAGCGAATTTTTCGAAATTGTTGAGAACAAACTCTATTTCAAAGCGGACACGATTCTCGATTATGAAACTAAAACTCAATACAACTTTAGTGTTGATCTAAGCGACGACACATATAGTGATAATTCGGTTAACTTCGAGATTGGAATTACCAACGTTAATGAAGTACCAATTCTTACTTTAGAATCAGTTACTAGCTCAATTGCTGAAACTACTGATACTAGCAGCAGAATCAAAGTTGCCAATCTCTTCATTAGCGATGATTCAGAAGCACAAGATATTACCCTCACAGGAGATGATGCCGATAAGTTTGAGGTAGTAAGCAATAATGATGATTTCTATAACTTTGAAATCGAAACAGAATACGACAGTGAAACGCCTAACTTTAGTATCGATAATATAGATATTTCCTTTACCACCGATACTAGCAGTGCGCTTAAAGTTGCTGACCTTACCATTGCCGATGGCTCTGGAATTACTGATTTTATTCTTTCAGGAGATGACGAGGATAGTTTTGAAATTGTTAACGGTAACGAGCTTTATCTCATAGCAGGTGTCACTATAGATGCTGATACGACCTTAGAGCTTACTGTAGAAGCTAACGGTGGAGTTGATCCAGAAACAGGTTCTCTCAGTGTGGCTCTTAGCGAGCTGGATGCGGATGTAAAAGAACTCTATCTTAAAGCTAATGAAATCTTAGATTATGAAACCAATCCCCAGTTAGATGTCACCATAGAAGTCAGCGACGGAGAATATAGCGATACTGCTAGTTACAGTCTTGTTATTACCGACGTTGATGAAACACCCATTTTCACTCTGGAAAATATTGTTGAATCTATAAAGGAAAATACTGATACCACTGGTGGTTATAAAATTGCCGATCTGAGTATTAGCGATGATGATGCCAACGACAATACCATTACAATCTCTGGGGATGATGCCGATAAGTTTGAAATTATTAGTAATAGCGAACTTTATCTAATAGATGGTACAGTCCTCGATTATGAGACTCAGACTGAATACAATATCGCTGTAACCGTTAGCGACATAACTAACTCAACTTCTGTTGATCACACCTTAGAAATTATCAATCAGATTGAAAATCCCCTGACCATTTCCTTTGTTAATACTATTGATGATAACGGTGATGCTTATGGTTGGGGTGATGGAGTATTTGCTGAAAGCCGAGATCTCTCAGAAAGAGTCAAAATTGCTGATGTGGTTATTACAGGGGGAGAAGGCAATGAAATCTTTACTCTCACAGAATTGGATGCCGATGATTTTGAGATCGAAGGCAATACAATTTACCTCAAGGCAGGTACAGATTTAACTCAATACGGCGATGGAGAAGGAATTGCTGAATTTAAAGTAAATGTAGACGGTTCGGATATCAATGAAGATGGTTCGGATACTTTTAAATATTTTGCTCTTCAGATTATTAGTCCCGAATTAGAAATAGGTTACGACGATTACAGAACCTATCTTGCCCATGAAAATACTTTTACTCTTCCTGACACTGTAGATGTAGCTTCAGGCAGCATTGAATACGAACTAGAACTATTTAATTGGGGTTTCGATACTTTAGCAATCGAAAATATCTCTATTACAGGTACTCACAGTAGTGACTTTAATATTGTTGGCAATCCTTCTTTCTCCTTATATATGGAATCGGAAACAAGCGAATTTATTACCTTTGGATTCGATCCTAGTTCGGGAGGAGAATTATCCGCAACTTTGGAAATTAGTAGCAATGATGGGGAAGAAAATCCTTATATTGTCTATCTAACTGGTACGGGTATTGGTTCGGAAATTAATGTGCTTCAAGGAGAAACCGACTACAGCAACGGTGACTCTCAAGACTTTGGCATTTTAGAAATTGACACCGCAACCAGTCAACAAACCTTTACCATTACCAATAAGGGAACTGAAGCATTATCTATCTCTGACGTAGTTATTACTGGTGCCAACGCCGATGAATTTACTACTGATTTCTCTGTAAGTGAAATTGCAGCAGGTGCGAGTGCTGAGCTAACAGTTAACTTTACGCCCACTGCGGGGGGAGACAGAAGCGCAATCCTCACTATCAACAACAATGATGACGATGAAAGTGCGTTTGCCATCAACCTGACTGGGAACGGCGCGATCGCAGAAATCGATCTCGTTCAAGGGGACACCGAGTTACCTTCAGGCACTACTCAAGACTTTGGTAGCGTCAATATAGATAGCGGAGAAATCCAACAAACCTTTACAATTCAAAATACTGGTACGAAAACTCTCAACATTGGCGAAATAGCAGTTACAGGGACAAACGCCAGCTACTTCATCCTAGAAAACAGTAGTGCGATCGCAAATACCGCGATCGCAGCAGGAGATAGCAAAGATCTCACTATCACCTTTAATCCTCGGACCATAGAAAAGACAACGGCAATCCTGACAATTAACAGCGATGATAATGACGAATCAGCTTACATTATTGAAATTACAGGTACAGGAACTGATTCAATCACCCTAGAAGGAAGCAATAACGATGACAACATTGATAATGAAGATGGAAATACTAATGTTGATGCAGGTAATGGTGATGACACCGTAACTGGGAATGATGCAGATGAACATATTCGAGGTGGGAAAGGGTCCGATCAAGTTTACGGAGAAGATGGCAGCGATCAACTATATGGAAATAGTGGTGATGATGTCATTGTTGGTGGCACAGGACAAGATTTACTTAGAGGTGGTGCAGAGAATGACATCATGTTTGGTGGTGATGGAGATGATAAACTTTATGGAGGGCAAGGTGATGATACTCTTTATGGTGATGAAGGTAGCGATAAACTTTATGGTGGACAGGGAAATGACACTTTTGTTTTAACCGCTGATCAAGGGATTGATATTGTTGGAGATTTTGTCCTTGGCCAAGATGAATTTACTCTAGTAGATATTACTGCGGAGGAACTTTCTTTTGAAGCGACAGGGAATCATGTGTTCATTAAAGTAGAGGATAAGACTATTGCTAAAGTCCTGAATATCACGACAGTAGACTTACAAAGTTACTTTGATAATACCGTGCAAGGTTATAACGTAATCGAAGCAGATAGCAGTGATAACCTGATTGAAGGAACTAACGATCGCGATTATATTTATACCAATAATGGTAACGATACCGTTAATGCTGACTCAGGTGATGATGTTATTAAGGGTCAAAATGGAGATGATAGTATCTCTGGCAGTGATGGGGATGACCTTATCTTTGGCAACAATGACAATGACACCCTATTAGGCGACGCAGGCAGTGATCTCCTTTACGGAGGTAATGGCAATGATTATTTAGATGGAGGGGAAGGAAATGATAGCTTGAATGGGGGTTCTGATAGTGATACCTTTGTTCTGAGATCAGGGAATGGAGTAGATACAATATTTAATTTCAATGTCGATGAAGATCAGTTCGAGTTAATTGACTTGACTGTTGATAATCTCACTTTTGAAGATTCTGGCTCTCATGCTTTAATCAAATTTGGTAGCGAAACTTTAGCAAAAGTCCGAAATGTAACCGCATTGAATTTGGAAGATTATTTTACGAATAAATATAATCAATAAATATTGGCTATTAATATTGGACACTGGAGATTTGTTTCCTGTTACTATTTTATTGATGATCAAAATTCGCCCTATCGGCCTAGCCGTAGGTCTTTTTTTGAAAAAGAGATAATGATTAGGAGGTAGAGCGTGCCAACTATTGCCGTAATTGACTATGACATGGGAAATCTCCACTCTGCTTGCAAAGGGTTAGAGAAAGCAGGGGCCACAACTAATGTAACCGATTCTCCAGAAGATATTGCCCGAGCAGATGCGGTAGTATTGCCTGGAGTAGGGGCTTTTGATCCGGCTATGCAACATATTAGAGAGCGTAATTTGTCAGGGCCGATTAAAAATGCGATCGCGTCGGGAAAACCTTTTCTCGGGATTTGCTTAGGTTTACATATCCTCTTTGATAGCTCAGAAGAAGGCACCGAACCAGGACTAGGTATCATACCAGGCAAAGTCAAACGTTTTACCAGTGAGCCAGGCATTACAATTCCCCATATGGGCTGGAATCAATTGGAGTTGGCTCAACCAGATTGTCCTTTATGGCAAAAAATAAGTTCTGATGCCTATGTTTATTTTGTTCATTCCTATTATGTAGATCCGGTTGATCATTCTGTAGCTGCGGCAACTGTGACTCATGGCTCCCAATCTGTGACTGCCGCGATCGCGAAAGACAATCTCATGGCAGTCCAATTCCACCCCGAAAAATCCTCTGATACAGGTTTACAAATTCTCTCTAATTTCGTGAGCTTAGTGAACAGTCAAATACTTGTTTAATTTATTGGCAAACCAAAATGAAATCCTATGAGTTAGTTCGCTTGTTAAAGATTGGGATTAGTATTTTTGCATGATCAAAAAAGTTTTGGGTGGATTTGGCACTATTGCCGGAGCAACCTATCCATTGAGAGCTTTAATCTTATTTATTCGTCATCCTAAGCTCTTAGGATATATTTTGATTCCGATTATTCTGAATTTGATTATCGCGATCGCACTCTATTCAGCATTGCTATTTTTTGGCTTGGAATTTATCGCCGACATTCAACTTGATATTTCTACCCGATTAAGTCAATTAATTGCCAATCTTCCTGCTTGGCTCTCTATTCTCGACTATGGCATATCTGGCTTAATCTTATTATTGCAATTTTTATTGACTATCACTCTATTTGTTGCTACAGGATTTATCTTGACTCAATTCGGAGTATTATTGGGCGCACCTTGGTATGGAGAACTCTCAGAGAAGTTAGAAAAAATTCGCACAGGAAATGTAGAAATTATTGAAGTTAGTCTAGCAAAAGATCTTAGCCGAGCAATCTTATACGAATTAAAAAAGATTGTCCTGATGATAATTGTGGGAATTCCCTTATCAATTATGAATTTATTTCCTGGTATCGGTACATTAATTGTGGCAGCAGGTTGGTTTTCCCTCACAACTGCAATTATTGGTCTCGATTTTATGGACTCTGCTCTAGAAAGAAGACGCCTAAAGTTTCGTAGAAAGCTAAAATTGATGATTAATAATTTACCTGCTAGTGCCAGTTTTGCTTTAGTTTGTTTCTTTTTAATCAGTATTCCTTTAATCAATTTATTTACAATTCCCCTCTGCGTTGCTTCGGGAACTCTATTTGTCTGCGATCGCCTTTTACCCATAGAGCCTTAGTCATAGCAATTTAACTTGCAATCCATAATATATTCTAAATAAAATCACTTTCAATAGGAGTATCTCCCCTAACTATTGCGAGATTATTCCCAGCAAAACTAATAGCAGTTCCTGTTCCACTGGGATTTAACATTAAATCATTAAAAGCTATCCCATCAGGTAACTCCAAGCTGTCAACTCCTGAGACAAAATCCAAAATTGAATCTACCCCAAGACCGACTTGCAGCACAAACATATCGGCTCCTGATTGTCCAATTAAAATATCAACTCCCCTATCCCCAACGAGAGTATCATCACCAGTACCACCAACTAGACTATCGTTGCCGATTCCCCCAGTTAAACTATCATTATTGCCGTTACCTTCGAGGGTATCATCGCCAGTACCACCAACTAAACTGTCATTGCCAGCACCACCAACTAGACTGTCATCATCAGCGTGACCTTGAAGAAGATCATCCCCGCGACCGCCCCATAAACTATCATCACCATCTCCCCCAGTTAAACTATCATTATTGTCGTTACCTTGAAGAAGATCATCTCCAATTCTGCCCCGAAGAGTATCATTACCATCTCCGCCAACTAGAATGTCATTTCCCGCATCACCTCGTAAGATGTCTGCGCCATTGCCTCCATACAATGTATCGATTCCACTACCACCAATTAAAGTATCACGATCATCGTTTCCTCGCAGAATATCGTCTCCACTACCACCAAGTAGAGAATCATTGCCATCATCTCCAGTTAAACTATCATTATTAGCTTCTGATCGCAGGGTATCATTGCCAATACCACCATTGAGACTGTCATCTCCAGTTCCACCAGTCAGGCTGTCATCACCATTGCCACCTCGCAGGATATCATCTCCAATTCTGCCCCGAAGTGTATCATTCCCCTCTTCCCCTCGAAGTGTGTCATTCCCCTCTTCCCCTCGAAGTGTGTCATTACCTTGAAGGCCGATAATGAGATCATTGCCTGGGCCTGTAACTAGTAAATCGTCATTAACCGTACCTCTTAAGATTTCATTATTTGGAACACTATCTTCATTAACTGTAAGAATAAAGGTATCATCAACGGTCAACCCATTTGCCGTGGCACGAATCACAAGATTGGCAATGCCAAATTGATCGTCAATAATATCCAGATTGAGATTGTTACCATTGAGAGCTGGGGTAACTAACCCAGGATTGCTATTGGCTTGAACCGAAAGAGTAATCGGATCTCCATCGGGGTCAAAGAACACATTGCTTAAATCAATGGTTTGATCCGCTACATTTTCTGGTACTGTCAGATCGGCGATCGGATTAACTACAGTTGGAGGATTGTCGGCATTTTCATTCACCGTAATGTTAAAGATGTCATCGACTGTTAATCCATTGGCGGTTCCTCGGATAGTGATGTCTGCATTGCCAAATTGATCGTCGAGGAAATCTAGGTTTAAGTTATTGCCATTGAGCATCACAGCAACTAAGCTAGGATTGCTATTGGATTGAATTGAGATGGTAATCGGATCACCATCAGGGTCAAAGAACAGATTACTCAAATCAATTATTTGGTCGGCTGCATTTTCCGAGACTGTCAGATCCGCGATCGGATTAACTACAGTGGGGGGATTATCTGTTCTTTCAAATTCCCAACGACCGACTACTCCATTGAACAATTCGACAAAGTAAAGATTGTCATCGGGCCCTTGAACAATTTGCACCACGGTCTGGGCATCATCGACAAAAATATCGACATCAGTGATATTTCCCGATTGATCAAAACTAATATTCCGAACAATTCCTTGACCAAGATCGTTCAAGAATAAATCGCCCTGAAATTCGGGGGGAAAAGCATTTCCTCGATAGATATCTCCCCCGACGATCGCGTTGATATTATCGGTATTATGATTCAAGGCGAAAATCGCAGGTGTTGCCACTTGTCCGCTATTGTAAAAGACTTGAGCTTCGGGCAAAAACTGATAGTCTGGGGTTCTAATATTGGTTCCACTGCCGCCCTCAAAATAGGGCCAACCAAAGTTAGTTCCCGGTTCGCCGACATTTATTTCTTCCCAAGTAAACCAACCAACATCGCCACTATAGACAATGCCCGTATCAGGATCTACATTAAAGCGGAAAGCATTGCGTAAGCCATATTGATAAACTTTGGAGCGATTACTATTGGGGTCTCCGTTGTAAAAAGGATTATCTGTTAACCCATTTCCCGTTATCGGATCGATCCGTAATATTTTCCCTGAAAGAGTATCAATATCTTGAACTCTCACGGTACGAGGATCAACGACATTAAACGAAGTCCCATCGCCATTACTGACGTATAAAGCGCCATCCGACCCAAATTCTACTGAGCCAACGGAATGGGATACGCTATCTGCCGCTAAAAAATCTGGGACTTGGTTACGAATACCTAATGCGGGAGGTTCACCAAGATTAACTGTACTATCAACAAAACCATTGAAATTATTCCAAGTACTATTACGGCCCAGAATTACTTCTTCGCTACCAGGGACGGCGGTTAGACTATTCAAGTCGATAGTAATTTTACTGAGCCTTCCCGCCCGATTGCCGGCACCATCGGGGCCAGCTAAGCCACTATTTTGAAAAACTTGGGGAGGATCATAGGTATAAAGAGCATAGACATAAGGACTACCATTAAAAAAGTCAGGATGAACTGCCAAATCATTTAAACCACGATCTTGAAATTCATTGACTTGAGCGGAAAGATCAATGACTTCTTGTAATTGCCCATTGACAAAAGCTCTAATCCGTCCACCTTTTTCCGAAATAAATATCGTTTCGCCATCGGGAGTCCAATCGATCGCGGTAGGCATATTTAAACCTGTAATTACAGTTTGCCGAATTGGATCTGCACCAAAGCCACCTCCCGAGGATGTGGGATTACTGCCGCCAATTTCGATGATTCCTCTTAGGGTAGTAAATCCTGATTCGTCATCCCATTCTCCTGCACCACCAAAGTTAATCAGGCCAAAGTCTTGAATGCCATTGAAATCATTTGGTTCGCCAACAGCCCAATTCGTATAGGTGGATGATTGACCACTAACCCATTCAAACTGTCCCTCAACAGCAGCATCGTTATAGCCCATCCAGAGGTTTTCTGTGGCACTAAAATTCTCTCTGAGCCAAGTCTCTTCTGTCCTGTCGTTAATCGTCACTAAGTTGCCACCCAAAGTTTCGGCTTCGACTTGGGCTTGTTCCCAGGTCAAGGCACCAGAAGTAAATAGATATTGATTGCCGTTAAATATCTGGGCTCCAGGAAGAAAATCATTATCTTCAATGGTGATAAAAGCAGTTCTGGGAGCCAGTAAACTAGCGCCACCAGTAGCATTATCGATGGTAAAGTTAAAGCTTTCCGAGCCTTCAACATCAGAATCTTCGAGAATTGGAATAGCGATGGTTTGACTAGTGACCCCATCATTGAAAGTAGCTGTTCCAGAAACTGCACTATAATCCGAACCTGCGATCGCAGAACTGTTGACAGAACGATAGTCTACCGTTACAGTTCCATCACTGCCCTGACTTCGAGTAATGGTCACGCCAACTGTTCCGCTGCCTTCGTTGGCGGTGATTTGAGTCGAGTCTAGTTCTAGGGCAATGATTCCTGGATTATCCATAGTGACCTGATTTTATAAACTTAGGTAAAGTTCTGATGAACTTTTATCTAAGATTATGTCAAGAAAATCAAGAGAACCAATCCGAATAACTACGTAAATTTATAAACAGATAATTTTAAAACTTTTTATTGCAGTTCTTGCAAAAAAATTCCCTATTAAAATTTAATTTAATAGGGTTAGCTTTAGTTGTAGTTGTAGTTTATGAAAGTTTGGAGAACAGCTTGTTAGTAAGCAAGAGTTTCGAGGGTCTCTTTCAGATAACGACGCACAATTAGATCTAAATCGCCTTGCGTACTAATTCCTTGTTCTTGTTGCCAACGTTTAAATCCCGAGCTTTTCGCGATCGCAGACCGTAAATTTGACCAGATTTCCAGATCTTGGTTTTCTGGTTCTGTTGTGAAGATAGTTGAGTTTGCCATTTATAATTTACTGTCTAATAACATCCTTATCCTTAAATATAACTCAACTATAAATATTAAGTTGTAAGACTCATCACAATTTCGGGATCAATGATTATCATTAAGATGAAGATTCTGGCTCAAAAAAGTAAAGATGAACAAATCTAATGATCTTTAGCTGTTCATCCTTACACTTATATAGTATGCTTAGGGCTTATTATGAGCTGAAGGAAATCCCCGACGCATCCTCAAATTTTGTTTGCAATCCCCAACCAGTAACCGGAAAATTTTCAGACACTTCTATCCAAAGTTCATTGTTTCCCGATTTTAAAGGTAAATACAATGTGTCGTAATAGCCGACAGTTCCCAGGAACCGATAATCCCGAGAAAGTACCCGATCTTCGGCATCAAAGATTGCCTGATCATTGAGGTAGACCTTTACGCGATCGCTAAATCCAATGTCAAGGGGTTTTATTTGATTTGTTGCCGAAATAATTGTGGCTTTAGCAAAAACTGTATTTTTCCCTTCTTCAACTCCTTGCACTCTAGCAAGATTTATCAATCCTGAACTATCAGCATTTAGTGGAGTCCAAGTTAAATTTTGTTTATCACTGTTTGTGAGTTGAGATTTCCCCTCAAGTAATTTTCGGTCAAAAGTATTGGAAACCAACCAAGACATAATCGGCGCGCTTGAAGCCTCGTCATTAGTCGGAGCTTGACCTTTAAGTGGAGGGTTATCCATAGGGGTAAAACTGAAATTGGTAAAATAGGCTGCTGCAAAATTTTCAGTTTCTACTCCTACCTTGCCCGATGCGAAATCACTCTTTAATTCATCAATAAATAATGCTGGTTCATTCATATCACCAACATAAATCTCGGTACTTGTCCCCGAGATAACTACCTTGACATGTATCCATTCATCATAAGGAAAGCTAATTCTCTTGCCATATTGAGGATATAACTGCCAGGCGGTCATTCCATTAATTACTGGAGTGTACTGACTAGCATCTGGATTCCCCGATTGATGCGGTCTGATGTAGAACTTTTCAAAATTTTTGGGATTCTGAAAACGCCATATTACGCCAACAAAACCTCTTTCATCGGGAAAAGCAACATCATATTCAATAATGCCATCTGTGGCTTCTACATCATCAACAATAGCAATACCACCTTTGATCAAAAGGCTTTTTTCTCCTAGATAATCTACGATACTATTCTCCACACCACTGATTTCCCATCTTGGGGAGTCAAACGGAATGATTTCGCTAGATTGAGAAGATGCCGTGGGAATATAAGGCAACGCTACCAAAATGATGAATACAAACGCGCCGATCAAATATTTTCTAAATTTTCTCATCATTTTTTTTTAATTACTTTAATCAATTAACTCAAAATACTTCTCGGGTTGATTAAGATTGCTTGTTTTTAGGCAATAAGCAATTTTATCGTCATTTTGATCTTTTTTCTGGAGCAAAATCTGTATGATTGAGCACTTCGTACTGATCCTACACGACTTGGCAAAATTCAGTGATCACCTCAATCCTCATCCCCACGAGCTAACTCAATATTTGCCTTATCTAAATGTTTCAAGACAGACCTAGCCACCAGATTTTGACTTTGTTCCAAATTGGTATCTGCTGGAATATACCAAAAGTTTAATTCATAAATAATGCCGAGGGCATCTGCACCGCCAATCAGAACTTCTGGAGGTGGTTCAGCTAAAAGACTTTGCGGATTATGCTCGATGGTTGCCGAGAGTGCCTGAGCAAAAATATCAATTGCCAAATCCGAGGGAGTATCTTGGGTTAGAGTAAAAGGAATCGTGGCACGACTAATAGTCTGAGGGCGCATGTAATTGATAATAGTTTTATCATTAATGGCACTATTGGGAATTAAAACGATATTACCCGATGCAGTCTCAATATGAGTTGCTCGCCAAGTAATATCAGCAACATAACCTTTGATCCCTTCATCTATAATTTCAATATAATCGCCAACTTGAAAGGCTCGTTCGAGATTAATTGCCAGACCAGAAAAAATATTAGAAATATTAATTTGAATTGCCAAACCAATAATCGTCAATGCCAACCCAGAAGTCGCGAGTAAGCTAGTTAAAGGCTTGCCAAACACATAGGCAACTACACAGTAAAAAGTTAGCAGGTATACTACGGTCAGAGCCATGCGATGGACTAAGGTAGGAATGGGCTGTCCAGTCTTTTTTGCTAAAGGTTGCCACAAGAAACATTCTAAATATTCTCCCAAAAAGTAAGCTGGAATAACCCACCATAAAATATCAAAAAATATCACAATAAATTCTAAATACTCTGAAGAAAAAGCTCGTTTCAGAGATTGAATCAAAACAACCTCAGTCGATAAGAGTAGGCTTAAGCTAGCAGAAATTCGCAAAACCCAGCTCAACTGAGGAGAAACCTTAAACCGATGATAATGTTTTTGGAGCAGGTTCAGCAAGATGAGAACAAACGCCAGAGGCAAGAAATAAATTGCTGTGGCATGGGTCATTTTTCTGCGAAAAATGATTTGCTTGCGGGAAATTACAATAGACAAATTAAACCGAGAAAACTGGGCTGACGTACCTTGGTTTGTCAATACTCTAGGATCTCCTAAAGTTTCTTGCTCAGCTGAATCTTGAAAAAAGGTGGCTTGCTCAATTTTCCAACCCGTATCGGAACTAAGAACTTGATCTTTCTGTAATATTTCTACTAAAGATTGATCGTCCACAGGGCTTAATCCTAAAGAGTCAATAACATATAGCAAATGACTTTTGCTAATTTGATTATTAATGAAATTGAGTCCTAGAATATGTTCTTCAAAATTGCGTTTATGGTCTAAAAAATCTAGATTAAAAGTGCCACTAACCTGATATAAATCGTAGGTAATATTATTTTTCTCTACTGTTATCGCCGGCTGGTCAAGCTTAATATCACCGACTAAATTGAGAAAGTGGATATCTGTGATTGGTGGGTGAATATGAGAGCCTTCAGGAGAGCGATAACGAAACCAGAGATCGAAATCTAACTCAAAAGTTTTTTGCTCTAGATTGAGATTAGAAATATGACGGGGGCGAATACCGGTATAGACCACATCAGTTCGGTTGAGAAATTGATCTCCAAATTGAACAATCCAACCTTGTGAGAGATCTGCTGCCAATTCATCTTGAGATTCAGAAACTGCCCTGGGAGTCAACTGCTCTAGGGTAGAGATTGATTGATTATTGACAATCACACTCATAACCATACTCGGGCTACTGTCGCCATCTGGATCGAAGTATATTGGGCCATTAAGACCTTCAATTGAACTGTCCAAGGAGTTCATCATCGCCATCTGGTTACGAACTTCGAGGCGCTCTTGCACCAAAAGACTAGGATCTCCCGTTACTTCTGCTCGTTTAAGAGCTGCTACTGCCACTTTCGCAGCATTATAGAAAGTTGCAGTTACCCAACTAGGTTCTTGATTATATTTAGTAATATAGTTGCTCCTAAATTTTTGGGCTGATTCGTCCAATACATCAAAAACAAGTTGAGAAACCGAATAAATTCCATCAGTAAAATATCCTGGTTGTTCTAGTTCTTCGGGATATTTTTGAAAACGTTGGACAAAGGTTCCTGAACTGAGTTTGTCACCCCCAACAATTTGATAGGATAAACCTTGTCGTTTGATAGCGGAGACTATTTTTACGGCGGGATCTTCAATAGTCAGAATCACAATCAAGCCTACCTCTTCGGGCTCCATAACTGTCAATTCTGAGACTATAGTCTCAATTTTTTGGTTTAAATCAGCTTCATTATCAGCCGCAATATTCCATTGATTTTGGATGGTGACTTGATGTTGTGCGGCTCCTCGTTCAAAGGCTTTGCTTACAGAATGGCTATACTCTTCCCCCCCATCATAAATGAGAGATACAGTCGAATAACCCAGGACTTGTTTGAGATAAAAGGCGAGGAAACTCATTTGTGAAGAGCCATTAACCCGAGTCCGAAAATACCAATCATTACCTTTGGTCACCTCATCCGCCGTTGCTCCTCCAGTAATTGCGGGTAGGCCAAATTCCTGGTAAATTTTTCCTGCTGTGACCGAGGTACTGCTGTAATAATGACCTAGTACAACCAGAGCATTACTATTCTGGGCAATTTCTTGGGCAACATCTTGGGCTTGTTCTGGATTATTGCTATCGTTAAAGATTTCAAGTTCAACTCTTTTGCCGTTGACTCCACCTCTTTGGTTGACTTTTTCTATATATTCTTCAACTCCTCTGATCGCTTGTTCCACGCCGATATCGATTGGCTCATCTATCCCCACAGAAAGAGCAATCACCAAAGAAGGTTGGGGAAATAAACAGCTTCTTAGGAATAGACTCAACAGTAGAGAGAGTAAAAAGAGAATTGGGATTAAAAAGAATCGGGATGGGAACTTCTTTTTATTTCGTAAAATTCTCATTGTAATTATGGAGCTACAAATTCAGCGAGCAATAGTCATCTTACAATTTAATAACTGTAAAGTGATTTTGAGAATCGGATTTAGTCTCAAATCCCCAAAAGTCAGTTCCCCCAATCCCAAAGCGATCGCTAAGGACAAATTTATCCACACCATCTTGATAATTCTTAATGCGATCGCAATACAATTATTCTTCATGTGTTTTGTTCTTCACTATGGATCGTCTTCAGTGTAATAATTACAATGTAAAGTGCAATAGCCCTTTAAAAAGATAAAGATAGTTTTTGTAGTCCGCCAAGCAGTCCTTCTTTGTGGCGGGCTCCCTGTCTCAGTAGCGTTAACC
>JBCCYD010000085.1:0-17107 GCA_039190385.1 Cyanobacteria bacterium P01_F01_bin.143
ATTCGGTGAATTATTACTACCCGTAAAGTCGGTAATTCTATCGAGAGTTCTTCTTTCGGCTTGTCTAATCTCGTGAGGTAAACGATCCACCCATAATTTCAGATTTTGACTTAATTGTTTAAAACGGTTATACCATTGGGTTAAAGCTACCAGGGTTTCGCCATTTTGTTGATTATGGAGCAAAAACCGATTATCTTGAGTAACCAACTCTCCAACTAAATTCAGCATTAATTCGACACGGGAAACATCCATGCGAATGCCTAAAGATAGGGATGCTATATTTTGCTTATCTTGAGCAGGTGGTTCTTTTAGAGCAGGTTCTGGTTCGGGCTTAGGCTCTGGTATCGGAGTTATTTGGATTTGGGGATTGCCGTTAAGTTGAGCGGCGAAAATCTCTTCGGTGGCAGTGGAAAAAGCTGAGCCGACACGGGGCATATTGGCAGCAGGTAAGATGAGCGTTCCAGTGTCTAGTTTCTGCTGAGTTTTGCTAGATTTGGTGAGATGCTTATTGGTGATTTCTTGGTAGGCAATACGAAAATCGATCAGGGCTTGGTTGCCGAGATTGACGACAGAAGCCGGATATTTATCAAGTTGATCGAGAGTGTTATTCGCGATCGCGACAAATTCATCAAGGTTAGAAATTTTGGCTAAGCCACGAAATATGGTTAATTGTGCCTTTAAAGCTTCCAGTATTTCTGTTTTCTCTGAACTAGAAAGAATGGTTTCCAATCTCTCTAATCCCCGTTTAATTTCTTGAGCAAAAGGTATTTCTGTCCCAGATTTATTAGCACTAGGAAAAGTATCTAATTTGGTTGTTAGTTGCTTAAAAATTGGTTTGCTTTTGGCAACATCTACTTTGGCATCACTTTCACCTGTTTTAATTTCCGCCATTAAAGGTGATTTCAAACAATCAAAAGCTCTGAGCAATAATTCCTCTAGCTCCGAATCAACTTCAATACTATCTTGGTAAAGAATCTTGAAAACATGCTCGAAATCGTAAGCAATCTCCTTAATGTGATTTAAACCCACACAGGCAGCGCCACCCTTAATCGAATGGGCAGTCCGCATCAGCGTGTTGATATGCTGAGTGCTACTATTTGCTCTTAAATCCAAGATGCCTGTTTCGAGAACTTGCAGCAGCTCTACAGCTTCTTGTAAGAAGAATTGATACGATTCACGAGGACGAAAGTCAGAAACCATCTTTTCAGTTAACAGTTATCAGTAAACAGTAAACAGTAGGGGCAGAAGTCAAAAGTCAAAAGTCAAAAGTCAAAAGTTTTTTCTCCTCACCTTATATCTCTGTACTTCTTCCTTCTGCTCCTATACTTTTATTCGACAATTAGTTTGGTGATGTTTGTTTGGAGTTCTTGGGCAACTGTTAGTAATTTGTTGAAGGATTCGACAGTGGCAACGGATTTGGTGGAGGTTTGTTGGGCAATGGTTTCAACTTCTTGCATAGTTTGGGAAACTGACATGGAAGTTTGGGCTTGTACCGTTGCGGCATTGGCCATGTCTTCTACGAGATAGCGAACTTTGCCGCTGACCTGGGCGATCGAGGTGAGTTTTTGTCTGGTGGTTTCGACTAATTCAGTCCCTGTGATAACCTGCTCTCTGCCCGCTTCCATCGCGATCGAGACTTGATTGGCTTCAGTTTGAATTTCTTCTAAAATTTGCTCAATCTCTTTCGTTGCCGTAGTCGATTGTTCCGAGAGCGATCGCACTTCTTCCGCTACCACCGCAAAACCTTGTCCTTCCCCAGAAGTTCCATTGGCCTCAATCGAAGCATTCAGAGCTAAAACATGGGTTTGACTTGCCAAATCTCGAATCAAATTTACCACCCGAGAGATTTTCTGGGAAGCTTCTCCGAGACGCTTAACTTTCTGGGCTGTTTCTTCCACTGTTTCTTGAATCGCCATAATTCCATCAACCGTCCGATTCATAATCAGATCGCCATCTTCTAAGGATTGATTAGCTTGTTGAACCATTTGTTTTGCCGATTGGGCATTATCTGCTACACCATGAATTGATTCGGCAATACGTTGAATTTGCCCCAAAGCTTTGGTAATAGATTCAGCTTGTCGTAGAGCATCCTGGGAAAGACTATTAATATTGTCTTCCGAATCTTGAACTACTTCCACTACTTCACTAGAATTACTTTGTACTGTTAAAACAATCTTTTGCAGATTTTCTACGGTTTTATTGATAAATTTCGCTAAAGTACCAATTTCACCTTTCATAACCCGAGCCCGCACGGTTAGGTTCCCAGTAAAGAGCTCTTTGAGATCTTCGGCGAGAACCCCAAGTTGATTTTTAATTACTTCTGTTTGACGAGTTTTCTCTTGAGATGCGGTTTCTGCTGTTTGACGAGCCGTTTCTAACTTATCAATAAAGCTGACATAATCTAGAGCATATTCGGTTTGAGTTGCTAATTCGGCAAAGAAATCGATCTCTGCTTTTTGCCAAGCTTTTGGTGCGTCACATTGATGGGCAATCAGCAAGCCAAACAATTTATTTTCTTGACGAATTGAGATAATTAAATTGGCTTTGACATCATATTGTTCTAAGGTTCTCAGATAAAAATCAGTTAGTTCTGGTTCGCTATAAATGTCATTAATTGCTCTTGCTCTATGCTGCTTTGCTGATTCAAGGTAACTTTCTTGGAAAAAGGGATCGTCGAAATTAATGCCGAGCATTTTAATGCCGCCTTCGACTACTGATTCGGCAATAATCTTGCCACTGCCATCAGGGTTAAATCTATAGATCAATACCCGATCTGCTTTAAGAGCTTGACGGGCTCCCTGTACGGTAATGCGGAAAATATCTTGTTTTTTGAGCGATTGACGAGCACGGAAGGCAATATCTCCAAATAATTTGGCGGCAACGGTTGTGGCCTGGATTTTTTCTGTCGCGTTAATATAGTCGATCGCATATTCGACTTGCGTGCCGAGTTGGCGGAAGAAATCAATTTCTGACTGTTGCCAAATCCTGGGAGCAGCGCATTGATGGGCAATCAACAGTCCGATTAATTGATCATCTTGGCGTAGGGGAACTACGAGATTGGCTTTGACGCCGTATTTTTCGAGAGTGCGAATATAACATTCGTTGAGTCCTGATTCTGTGCGCAGATTATTGACGGCTCGGATGCGACCATTTTTGTATAAATCGACATATTTGCCGCTAAAACAAGGATCATAGATGGTTTCAATGAGAATACTAGAATAATCTTCGGCAACTGACTCAGCAACAATGGTGCCACTCCAATCATAATTAAAGCGATAAATTACTACGCGATCGCTCTGTAAAATATCTCTGGCTCCCTCAACTGTGACTTGAAATACATCATCAAAATTTAGCGATTGATGGGCATAGAAGGCAATATTGCCGAAGAACCAATTGATATTTTTGGCCTTTTGATGATTTTGGACAAACTGGATATAGTCAAGGGAATATTCAATTTCTGTTGCCAATTGGCTACAAAAATCGAGAGCAACTTTGTCCCAATTTCTCGGAGCTGCACATTGATGGGCAATTAATAGTCCCAGCATTTTGCCTTGTTGGCGAATCGGCACAACAAGACTGGCTTTGACTTGATACTGTTCTAGTAAACGAATATAGCAATCTGTGAGACTTGGTTCTTGGTGAATGTCATTAATGGCACGGATTTTGCCGATTTGCTCTTTTGCCAAATAACTTTCGGAAAAACAGCGATCGCTAATATTTTCTTTTAAAGCTGAAGAGTATCCGTCAGCTACTGATTCAGCGACGACAGTTCCTGTTTGATCATTATTAAAGCGATAGATTAAGACGCTATCGCAAGCTAAAATTTCTCTGGCTCCATCGACAGCGATTTGGAACAACAGATCAGGATTAGTAGTCTGACGAGTGCGAAATGTCATACTACTAAAGAGTTGTCGCTGTTGACTGATTCTAATTTGCTCCGTAGTTAGACTTTTAAGTCTAGTTGATAACTGATTGATGTTATCGCCTAATTGTTCTAGCTCTTCTAATTTAGTATCTTTTAGGAGACGATCTAGGCGAGATGAGTCGATGCCATTAACTTTGTGAAGTTCTCGTAATGGTTTTTTACTCAATAGAGCTGCGATCGCGCCTGCCATTGTGGCAACTAAACCACTGCCGATTAGTAGACTAGTGAGATGATCGGCAAAATAGTAACTACTACCTCCTGCGATCGCGGCAGAAGAGAAACTAAGCGCGATCGTGCCAAAAACAATTTTCTTCTTAATCGCTAAACTATCCCACCAGCCTGGTTCTTGCCTTGAAGAGTTTTTAGTTAAACCAAAACTTGTCTGGAGGTTAAGTTCGTCAAGAGATTGCTTGTTAGTTATTTCTGTTGTAGGAAAATTAATATTGTCAGAGGAGTTAGATTGACTATTATTTGGATTCATAAGAGGAAATATAAAAACTTCATACCAGCTTTATAGTTCCCAATTGCACCACAGTAATCAGTAATCATTATGGTGTAATGCTAAGAAAAATTTTAGATTGCCAAACTAACTCACATTTTAAATAAAGTTTTCAAAAATCCATAAGCATTATTTATTCTTTATTAAGCCTAGGCAGTTGACTATGCTGAGGAAAACCTAGATTTTTAATCACCTGATATTTCCTCCTCTCTTCTAAATTTTCCAGCTCTGTATAATCAACCCAATGAATACAGTTCACAGGACAAGTATCGATCGCCTCCTCGATAATCTCTTCGGTATCACCATCCTGATTAAAAACTCGCGCCCGTCCATAATCAGGTTCAATATAGAAGGTATTGTTTGCAATAAAAGCGCAATTTTTGCAACCAATACAAGTAGCTTCGTCTACGTAAATACCTTTTTGACGAAGTACTCCGCCCAACTCTGGCTCAAAGCCTGTAGTTTCGGACTCATCTCCTCGGAAAATCCCCCCTAACTCTGGCTCTAAACCTGTAGGTTCGGGGGTGGGCTCAAAATTTGACATCTAACCGTTCCAACGTTGAACAACTAAACGGATTGAACCATCCTTATTTTTCTGTTCCTCAGAAATCTGGAATCCTTGCTTAGAAGTTTCATTAACAACTGTGTGGTAAGCATAACGTTGAGTTACTTTCCTTAGAAAACTCTCAACAGTTAAAGGTTGTTGCCAATATTGTAAATCTGCTACTAACTCATACTCACTACCATTCCAGCTAAAGCCAAAATCATAATTATTATCCTGCTGGACAACAACTTCAGCTTTTGTGGTTTGTCCTTGATATCCACGAATGGGAGCAGAACCTGCTTTCCAATCAATATCGAGGTCACTAAGAGCAGATTTTAAAGAGTCTAGATTGCGGATTTTAGTTTTGATATTGCTGAAATGAGACATATTTGTTTGATATTAAATAAAAAAGCTAGATCATTCTAAATTACCAATCAGCAAAACTGTCTTGGTTATTAAGTTTTGTTGATTGTTTATTTTCTTGAGCATAGTATTCTGAAGTTGTTTCTTGAGAAATGACTACCCCCAATTCAGTTTCAACAGCTCCTGTAACCTCTTGACAAGAAGCGCCGATAATCCCTGTAACTGTTTCTTTAACCCGACCATCGGGATAGATAATAAATTCTAAGGTTTCAGAGTTCATGATTTATTATTTTATAAAACTTTTTTATTCTAAATCATTAAACAATTAAGGAAATTTAGTTTACCGATTACTTGGGAATCAAGCAACGCGCTTACTTATCTTCACTTACAGTAGCTTAATGAATTAAATTGTATCAAAAGTTAATAATGACTAGATTGGTTACTTCATTACTTTATAAGTTTTCCTTAGCTTTAGCATCTAGTCAAGGATAAAATTGAGAAAAAATCCTAATAACGCAAAAAAAAGATACAAAAGTTCATCATGACCAAAATTTTCACAGCATAGATGGGCAATAAATTATGCAATGCTAGAGTTCGTTCGATAGTATGGCTTAAAGAAAAAATAATGATTATAGATAAAGTTAATCAACCAATCAAAGTTGGGGTTTTGGGTTTTGGCGGTTTGGGTCAAGCCGCGGCCAGAATTCTAGTTCCCAAAGGGGAAATGACTTGGGTTGCTGCTGCTGATCGCCAGGGTTATGCCTATAATGCTCTGGGTTTAAATCCTGATGAAGCAATCAAGGCTTATCGCGATCGCGGCTCAATTGGTTATCTTGATTCGGATGGTAGTCTCAGTAATCAAAGCATCGAAGATTTAGTCGTTAATCATGCAGTAGATGGTTATTTTCTAGCTTTACCCAATCTGCCTAATACCTTCATGGCCGATGTTGCTAAGCAATTTATTAAATCTGGTTGGCAAGGGGTTTTAGTCGATGCTCTCAAACGCACTAGCGCCGTAGAACAACTATTAGAGATTCAGGAAGATTTACAAAAAGCTGGGATCACTTACCTCACAGGTTGTGGAGCAACTCCTGGGTTACTTACTGCCGCTGCTGCCGTAGCAGCTCAAAGCTATGCCGAGATTCATAGTGTAAAAATCATCTTTGGGGTTGGGATCGCTAATTGGTCAGCTTATAAGGCGACAATTCGCGAAGATATTGCCCATATGCCCGATTATGATGTAGAAACAGCTAGAGCCATGACCGATGAAGAAGTTAGTGCCTTGCTGGATAAAACCAATGGCATTATTGCCTTAGAAAATATGGAACATGCCGATGACATTATGTTGGAATTAGCGGGGATCTGCGATCGCGATCGCGTAACTGTTGGCGGAGTTGTTGATACTCGCAATCCCAAAAAGCCCCTAAGCACCAATGTAGCTATTACAGGTCGTACTTTTGAAGGTAAAATTTCGACCCATACCTTTACCCTTGGGGATGAAACTAGTATGGCAGCTAATGTTTGTGGCCCCGCCTTTGGTTATCTCAAAGCAGGAATTGCCTTGCAACGCCGGGGGATCAATGGTCTGTTTACCGCAGCGGAAATAATGCCTCAGTTTGTTAAGTAATGCTAATGGCTAATGGCTAATGGCTAATGGCTAATTGCCGATACAGAAAACCAACTAGTAGGGTGAGCGATGCGAGTGCTTTAGGAGATTGCCCGCCCTTGGTTGGGAAATTTGCGAATCAAAGCAGGCAGGACAGGACAAGGTTTCTTCTGCTGCAATTTTGTTGGTTTATCCCCACGAAAAATACTCCAACGGAAAGGGCCTAAATCTGCAGCACTAATCCATAACAAACGTTTGGCCCTGGTCATCGCCACATATAACAAACGATATTCTTCAGCTTTTTTTAATTTTTCAGCTTTTGTCCAAGCATCTACAGGATGAGGAATTTCTGGAATTTTGCCATCTTGCAATATTTCACTATGTACCAAAGTTCTAATCTGCGCCCGAGCAACTTCTGCCAAGGTAAAATGACCTAAAAACCTTGCGGCAACAGGAGTCCATAATTGACCAGGAAGCACATCTTCATGGAGAAAAGGCAAAAATACATAATCCCAATCTAATCCTTTCGCCTTATGCATAGTGATAATAGTGATTTGACCATTACGGGTATAGCGATCGCCTGATTCCTCTTCCACTGCTGAGAAATTTTCTGAACTAGTAATTTCTTCTAAAACTTCAATGGTACTTTTTAATGAACTATGATGAGCGATTTGCAGTGTAACTTTATCGGCTAATTTCTGAACTGTAGCTAATTCAGAGCCTGTATATTTAAGAGTCATTCCCAAAAAAGGAATCAATTGATAATGGGGCAACGACCTGCGAGCGCGCAACAGATTACAACAATAACGACGAGCGGCAATTACAGGTTCTTTTTGTTCAGGATTGAGAGGTGTGGGATAGAGAAATTGCTCGGGATAAGTGACCAGGGCATTGAGATCTTGCGCAGGGATTAGACCTCTTTGCTCTAAGACTTCTAGAGCTGATTTGAGATTATCCGGAGAATGGGGTCGGTCTAGAAATTGTAATAATTTGAGAATTTCTTCGGGAACTTGGGAGTTGCGATCGCTCTCGTTGACTTCATAGATTCTAATCTGATGTTCCTTGGGCAAATGGGCTAATTGTTCGGCGACAAATTTTGCTTGACGATGTTCTCGCACTAAAATGGCGGCATTACTTTCGGGATTAGCTTTGAATAACGCGATCGCTCTTTGGCCAATTAATTCTACAGTGTGATAAATATCATCGGGAATATATATTTCTAAGCCTTGCCCTTCTGGTTGCGGATTGGCATCGGGTTGGGGATCATCAGGATCTACAGTAATAATTTTCTGTTCCCGAAAAGGTTTTTCTTCAGCTTCTGATTCTTGTCGGGGCGAATAGGATTGTAGGGGCGAATGGCCATTCGCCCCTACAGTTTTTTGATTGTTAACTGAATTAAAATTTACCCAATTTAAAACAAAATTTGCCGCATCAATAATGATTTGACTACTGCGACCTGCTTGATTCATCGTGGCCAGATTGCCCTGTTGCTGACATTCATTGCAAAAAGAGTTGAAATAAATGGGATCGGCGGGAGTAAAGGTGGAATTGATCGCTTGGTTGGGATCGCCGACTCGCACTAAATTAGGTTCGGCATGGGGATTGTTGCTATTTCCAGCAAGAATAGAAATCAATTTTTCCTGTAGCGGACTTGAATCTTGGGCTTCATCTTCAAATACGCCAAAGACTTGGTTTTGCCAGCGCGATCGCATTGATGGATTTTCCAAAACCCGCAAGGCAGCGAGGATCATATCGTCATAGTCAATAAAATCTCGCGATCGCATAAATTCTTGATATTGTTGGTATAGTCCTGCCGCGATCGCTAAAACTTGATAGTGCTCCCTAGCTTGAGTATTTAACTCGAATAATTCTGCGGGAAGTAGGCCCGAACTTTTGGCTTCTCGAACTGCCGTATGAGCCAAGCTCGGCAATATTTCTGTTCTGAGGACTGACTGACGGCGTAATTTTTCGGTTTCTTCGCCATCAAATGTTTGTCCTTCTAAGAGGATATTGTAGCGATCGCTGTTCTGGGAGATCCATTTATCAACTGCTGATTTGATGACTCGATGGTTTGGTGTGGGAGTGACAATGGTTACTTGATCGAGATTTAATCCTGATAATTCTTTATGGGAGTTGGCAATTTGGAGGGCTAAACCATGAAGTGTTTGAACCGTAAAACCTCCAGGAGGTAGCATGAGATCTTTGAGGCGATCGCGAATTTTGCTTTTGATATTAGCCGCAGCCGAACGAGTATAGGTAACAATTACTAGTTGCTTGCGACTGTGTAACTGATTACGGGCGATCGCGATCGCGGCTGCAACAGAGAGACTATGGGATTTCCCAGCACCAGGAACGGCAGACACAGCTATTTGACCAGTTTGCCAATCAGCTAAACTTTCTTGCCCTCTTCTTAAACCATTACGGAGCGTTTTGATTTGAGTTGCGAGCCATTTATTTTGATCTGAAGCCATAAAATCATTTAATAGTTCTAAAGGATACAGCTTTGCATAGTAGTGATGATAATTGTAACCATCAAAGGTTGAAGTGGCGATCGCAACAGTGAGACTCAATACTATCTGGCCGAAGAAACTAGAGCAAATATTGTAAGCAATATGTTGCAAACTGGAGTGTAGCGGTTCTCAAATAGATGAAGTGCACTTAATTTAAGTTTATTTAGCTAATTTAGAATCAAAGCATATTCACTTGATTTAAGACAAAAGATTATTTTCGTTATTTTCCGGAAGAACCGCCAAGTGAACGATCGCATCACCTTGATTAACTAAGGGATTTAAAATATGACTAATAACAATTCCTGGCATAGTAGCTCGCACTTTAACTTGATATTCTCCAACAACATCGGTAATAAACCCTAACTCTTGCTTTTTCTCGACCGGTTCTCCAAGTTTGACTCTTAGATGAAATATTCCGCCCTGAGAAGCGCGAATCCATTTACTTTGATTGATTTCAATTGGTTCAGCACGATCGCTATACGCAGGTGATTCATCATACATATCCAGACAATGCATTACTTGAAAAATGCCTTTAACCCCATCTGCGATCGCCTGAGAATCAAATCGCAAAGCCTCCCCTGCTTCATAAAGTAAGACGGGAATCCCTTTTTTAGTTGCCGCCTGTCGTAGAGAACCATCTCGGGTATTCGAATGCATAATGATTTTAGTGCCAAAAGCTTTAGCGCAACGATGGGTTTCAGTATCTTGTAAGTTGGCGCGAATTTGCGGTAAGTTAACCTTGTTAATCGCTGCTGTATGCAGATCGATGCCGTGGGTACTGCGACTAACAATTTCCCGCATAAATAGGTTTGCCAGACGAGAAGCCAAAGAGCCAGTTTCCGAGCCAGGAAAACTCCGATTCAAATCTCGGCGATCGGGAAGATAGCGAGATTGTTCGATAAAACCGAAAACATTCACAATTGGTACGGCGAGTAGAGTTCCCCGAAGCTTTTTTGGATTAACTTGGGCTAAGACTTGACGAATTATTTCCACTCCATTAAGTTCATCTCCGTGGATAGCAGCACTAAGCCAAAGTTTAGGCCCTGGGTCAATTCCGTTAACAATCGTGATCGGCAGAGATAACATGGTCTGGGTTGGCAAACGACTCACAGGAAGATCTAAGCGTCTGGTTGACCCTGGATGAATAATTTCCTTAGCGATTTCGATGATGTTGTCGGTCAAAGTCTTTCATTCTCAAGGAATGTTTTAATAAAGAATTTTTTAATACTTAATGCGATCTTTAGTGTTCCCAGAAGTAGCATTTTTAGCGATATATTCGATTATTTTGCCTGCTACATCGATTTCTGTCACTTTTTCAATTCCTTCAAGACCAGGAGAAGAATTAACTTCCATTACCACAGGGCCATGATTAGAACGCAGTAAATCTACTCCTGCTACTCGCAAACCCATTGCTTTGGCTGCCCGAATCGCAGTGCTTCTTTCTTCAGGCGTTAATTTAATTTTAGTCGCCTGACCACCACGGTGGAGATTAGAACGAAATTCTCCTTTTGCTCCTTGACGTTTCATCGCAGCGATAACTTTGTCCCCAATTACGAAACAACGTAAGTCTGAGCCTTTAGGCTCTTTAAGATATTCTTGAACCAAAATATTGGCATCTAAACCACGAAAAGCTTCAATCACCGATTTAGCTGCTTGATAGGTTTCGGCTAGGACGACGCCAATTCCTTGGGTTCCTTCGAGCAATTTAATAACTAAGGGTGCTCCACCAACAGTTTCGATTAAACCATCAATGTCTTGAGTGTCATGAGCAAAACCAGTGACGGGCAAACCAATTCCCTCTCTGGCTAAAATTTGTAGACAACGTAATTTATCACGCGATCGCGAAATAGCCTGGGATTCATTACTAGAAAACACTCCCATAACCTCAAATTGATGAACTACTGCCGTGCCATAAAAGGTTTTAGAAGCGCCAATTCTGGGGATAACGGCATCAAAATCTTCTAGTGGTTTGCCATTGTAAACAATTGAAGGTCGATGAGAAGTAATATTCATATAACAACGCAGATAAGTAATCACTCTCATATCATGTCCTTGGGCTATTCCTGCTTCTTTGAGTCTTCTGGTGGAGTAGAGATTAGCATCTTGAGATAAAATTGCAATTTTCATGATTTTTAAGTTGTTGAGATTATTTTTCTGAACTTAAGCGTTGATGACTTTGGAGAAATGATTTTCCTGGATCAACAAGAAAGTTTGTAAGTTCATAACTTCCAATCACTTATTGCCATTTTCTGAAACTTGACTAGTAGAATCATTAAGCCAGCGCTTAAAAGCTGTTTCTAGCTCTGGAGAAAGACCCAAGGGAACACTTCCACGTAAATAAAGATCTCTTTGCGGAAAGGGAATTTCCATAGTATGCTCGCGTAACAATCGCTCAATTTTAAAATACAATTCACTTTTAATTACGGCTTGACGACTGGGTTCGTTAATCCAAATCATAAGATTAAAATCTAGAGAGCTTTCGCCAAAGCCTGTAAAAAATACTTGTGGCTGGGGATAGTCTAAAACTTCTTGATGCTCTTTGGCTCCTTGTAACAAAATCTCTTTGACAATTTCAGGATTGCAACTATAGGCAACGCCAACAGGTAAAGCAAAACGAGAAATGGGATTTTCATGATTCCAATTAATCACATCATCTGCTAATAAACGAGAGTTTGGCACTACAATAGATACGCGGTCTAAGGTTTTTAATACGATACTGCGAGCTTGGATTTTTTCAACTATTCCTCTATTTCCATTGACCTCAATAAAATCTCCTATTTGCACAGAGCGCTCGAATAAAAGTACTAATCCACTAGCAAAGTTTTTAGTGATATCTTGTAGCCCAAAACCAATACCCACACCCAAAGCACTACCTAAAATTGCCAAGGAACTGAGGTTGACGCCCCATATTTGCAACAAGATAATCGTGCCGAGAACAATTAGGCCATATTTAACTATGATCGAAATAACTTCTTGGGAGCTACGGTTCATCCGCATCTGATGCAGAATTTTGGTTCTTAAGAAGGTTGTGATAGTTTGGGTTGCGATGAATAAGCCCCAAAATAAGGCTGCGAGAATCAGTAGATCAAAGAGTGAATAAGCGCGATCGCCAAGACTAAATAAAGAAACACTGAAACTGCCACTAAAAAAGTTAATTAAGACATTACGCCAGTGACGAGACGCTGGGAATAGGTCACTAATCCAGTAAATAGTAGTGAACCAGAGAATGACTCTTGCCAGGATTAGTCTGAGTTTCAGTAGGAATTTTAATTTGTGAGGCTCTAAATTATCTAATTTAGTTCCAGGAAGCAATTTAGAGAACGCTTTGATTAGAGAATAATATCTAAGCAAACGAATCAGTTTATCAAGCGCGATCGCTACTAGAAAAACTATTACAGCTAAAATAGCTCTCTCTTGAATTTCTTGGGGATTTCTGGCTAATCTGGCTTCTTTGATAGCTTCTTCTAATTTGTCTGCCCAAATCTCAGCCTGTTGTTCACTACTATTATCATCAACCAGATCATCGTTAATAATTGTCAGTAAATGACGATCATTGAGATAAATAACTGGTAGTTTATTGCGTTGCTGAATAGTAATATCTAGCTGCTGTGATGATGCGATCGCTATTTTAAGCGCAGCATTGATTTTTTCTGCTCTTTCTGATGCTGTTAGTTGTTCGGTGCGACTTACCTGAAAAATTTCTTGATCATCAATTGCGATCGCAGCTTTGGTTGTAGTATTTGCAAAATCAAGATTGAATAGTGGAAATGTCTCTAGTGGAAAATTGTTAGTCTGCGCGATAACGGGAGTGACAAAACAAGCAACCAGTAACAAAACTACTATAAATATTCCTTTTCTCAGAAATCTAAACCTTGCTTTTTTCTGACAATTCTTAGGAAGTTTATTTTCAGATAGCATAACTAAACAGTTAGGAATTCATAGTGATTTTCACTAGGCTACAAAATTATCATAACTATACTCATAAGTGTCTATATACTTATGTTTGTCATGCAGAGCTTCTATGCCTTTTTTGAGAGCGATATTTCAGTGATTTAAGCTTTACGTCACGGAAAAGTTATGCTTCCAATGACAAAATTCTTTAGATGAAAATCCAGAAACTAAAACGGAGAGGGTGGGATTCGAACCCACGGTACCTCGCGGTACACTCGATTTCAAGTCGAGCGCGATCGACCACTCTGCCACCTCTCCAAATATGGCTTTAACATCATAGCAAAGTTAAGACGATCAATTACCTGCATTATGGGATTAATATTGATATTGAAGAAAAACTACATCGAAAATAAAATGACTACTCACTTTATCACAGCAGAAATCGATCTCCAAGAAAATCCTACCCAATTACAACAGGAAATTGAAGCTCAGTTAGAACAAAAAGGAGAACCTTTGCGTTGGGCTATTACAAAAGTTGATCAAGAACGAGAAAAAGCTACTGTAGAAGCAATTGTTACCAAGGAAAATTGAAGAAAATTTGGTTAATTGGAGGAACAAAAGATAGTGCGGAGATTGCCAAGGCGATCAGTTCGGCTCAAATTCCCAGTATCGTTGTTACTGTAACCACTGCTTCAGCCAAAAATCTCTATCCAGCTAATTTTTCCATAAAAATCGGTTGCTTTTCTAGCGAAGCAATGGCAAAGTTTTGCTCCCAAGAAAACATCATTGCCATTGTCGATGCTTCCCATCCTTTTGCCATGGGCGTATCGCAAAATGCGATCGCAACAGCTCAGCTCAAGAAGATTCCCTATCTTCGTTACGAGAGAAATTCTTGTCAGTCATCAGATAGTCATCAATTTCTAATATTAGATAGTTTTGATACTCTATTAAACGGAAATTATTTAGACGGGCATCGAGTTTTATTAACTGTTGGCTGTAAAGTGTTACCCCAGTTTAAAACTTGGCACCATCGCTCTACATTATTTACTAGGGTGTTACCAAAAGTTAATTCAATGCAAACTGCCTTAGACTCAGGCTTTCTCAGCGATCGCATCATTGCCATCCGACCACCAATTAGTGCCGAACTAGAAACTGTTTTATGGCAACAGTGGAAAATTTCTCTTGTCGTGACCAAAGCCTCAGGAAAATTAGGAGGCGAAAATATCAAACGCCAAGTAGCAAAAAGCTTAGGGATTGCTTTAATTACTATTGCCAGACCAAAAATATTTTATCCCCAACAAACTTCCTGTATAAAGAAAATTGTGGCATTTTGCCAGCAATACAACTCCAGTAACTTAACTTAAGAAAAATTATGTCCGATGTAATTACCCCCGCAATCAGCGATCGCATTTGTAAACATATGAATGAAGATCACGCAGAAGCAATCGTTTTATACGCCAAGGTATTTGGCAATTCCCCTGAAGCTGAAACCGCAACAATGGATTCTATCGATCCTCAAGGAATGCACCTGAGCGCAAAAATCAAAGGGGAAACTATCCCCGTAAGAATTGATTTTGATCATACTCTCAAAGATTCAGAAGATGCTCATCAAACTCTAATCGCGATGGTAAAACAAGCACGAGCTAAGTAATTTATTACAACTATCTATTAACAAAAAAAACAGCGATCCTTTTTCTAAAAGCGATCGCTGTCTTTTTTATAAAGTTATTAATTAGTGATTCAAAAGTCTCAAAGCGAGTTCTCTCTAATCAATATTGTGAAGATTAATATCATTATATGCGTCAACTACCTCATTACTTGTATCAACATTAAATACCTCAGTATCAAAAATGTAATTACCAGCGCTATTCCCCGTAACCGTCATTTCAAAAGTACGGGTCTCTCCATCCCCTACATTATTACAGCCGTCAGGCTCGGGAGCTGTACAAACATAGGTAACAGTCATTCCCTCCGGAAGCGGGGTATCAGCAGAAGTACGAAAATCAATATTAATTTTCGCCTCAGTCGTTGTTGGAACATAGTTCTCTACTGCATTTCCAATTAAGGTTTCCATAGTGCTAGCTACCTGATTACTAGAACTGCTAGCATAAGAGCCATTTGTTGCGGCTGTAATACTTGAAGCCTGACCTTCATCGTCTATCTCATCAACATCGACCGCTACAACATAAACATCATTATTATTTAAAGCGGCAATGGTTTCTGCTTGAGTTGTATCACTAGTATGAGAAGGAGCATCCCCAAACCAAACTATGATTTTCATGGCATCGTCACGCCAATTGGTTTCATAGCCTGTCTGCCATCCTAAGTTAGTAGCAGCACCAGAAGTTGCTGCTTGATGCAAAGCAAAGAAGTTGGCTTCTTCCCAATCTTTTCCTCCACTAGCATGCCAATCATTAATCGCGTCTATAGCTTCGCTATCTGTAGCACCAATCTCTTCTTGAAGCTCATAGGACCTCATTTCCACAGGAATTAGCTCGTATAAGTCTCTTGTCTTAGATGAAGTATGAGTTTTTATAAAACCATCTCTCTCTGATTTAGATTTGTTCGAAGATTTTAATCTTTCTGCAAGAAAGTTTCCTGCGGAATCTTTCATCGTTATGAGATATTTATTCTTTAAGTTCCCATTTACGTAGGTTTTTCCTATATAATCCCAAGTTTCGGTATATCCTGGCAATAATGTTATTGTCCCTATATAACTTCCGTTATAGACTTCACCGGGTTCACTATCGTAATTATAATTACCATATTCTTTAGGAGCACCATAATATCTAGCAACTCCGAACTTAATATCGCTATCGGAGTAATCACTTCTAATATCATTGAGAAGATCTTGAGCATTGTTTCTCACATTGGCAATTGCACTCCCCATACTACCTGTATTATCAGATAAGAATAAAATATCAATCTTGTCAGGTGCTACAGATTGCAACTCTCCAATTAACGCCTCAAGCTCTATTTTAACAGTTCTCTCTAATGTAATCGTATTGCCAACTCCCTCATCAATAGAAAAACTAGGGGGTTCTATAGTAGGAGCATCATTTGCATAAGCAGCATTAGCCAACAATCCAACAAAACTAGTAGATAAGCAAAAAGCTGCGATTAAATTGTATTTTGTTATTTTCTTGAAATTAATAAAATTCAGCATTGTACAATATTTCCTCATTATGTGATACCTAAATCATTTTTTTATAAAAACAGAAGCATCAAAAATAACTTCCATAATTTATTTTTATGATCAGTAAATCCTTAACCAATAAATAGTCCTTTATCTATTTCCTCTACAGAGTTTTCTCTTCTCGGGTCTAGGCATTTGTTTTCCTGACATTGCCACATTTGTCATCTCTTCTAGACGCTCGTCAGAAATAGAATCACCAGCCTCTGCATCCATTTTTTCTAGTATTTCTTCTCTGCTAAAGCCTTTGTCTTTACAGATTAATGAAACAATAAGTTCTGATTCATCTTCTGAGTAATCAGATAAAAATCCTTGAGACAAAGCAATATTAGGAGTAAGTATGGCCAAAGAAATGACAGTAAAAGAGATTATTTTTTTCATGGTAATAGATTTAATTCCTGTGTATTTTGCGTTTAAAAAATCAACTGAATATCTTAGTGAAGATCGGCAAGAACAACCTTGCTGTAATACAATAACAATTCTTTTGTAGAGATGTAAATCCAGAAAACTACTAGTTTTGATTATTAAGTTAATACAAACTAGGTAGCACAGCAAATATTATTTTGATAAATAAAT
>JBCCYD010000086.1:0-17085 GCA_039190385.1 Cyanobacteria bacterium P01_F01_bin.143
ATAAATCATAGTAGTAACTGCTAAATCGACTTCTTCCTCTTGAGGTACAGCTACTAGATTTGAATTCAATATTTCTTCTGTTCCTAAAACAGAGATTAATTTCTTCTCAATAGAAATATCTGCTTCTCTTAACGGAACGACATCAGAAACAGCAGTAATTTTTCCTGCTGCTAAATCTGATAATTCGGAAATAATTCTTCCAGGATGAACTTGATTCCCTAAGTGGAAATTCACAGTTAATTCATCAAGAGAATCACCAAGATTATTACCTGTGATTTCTACAACTCTACTTTCTACCAAACTATCTGGTACTTTAGTAGAAATTTGAGTAATAGCAATCTCTAATGGATCCAGTGGTTCAGGAATTTGATCGGTCAGATCATAAGCAATTTGACCAGGATTGATATCAATTTCCAAGTCTGTAGTGTAGGGAAGTCCAAATTTAGGAATAGTTAATGATGTGACCGAGCCTTTACTCGCATTAAGCAACAATATTTGACCAGTTATTATAAAGTGAGCACCAGTAACTAAATCTGATACCAAATCCTCCATATAAGATAGGATCGGTCCTAATATTTTGTCAGCTACATTTTCTAGAGGATCTTTCTCAGATGCAACTACACCAAAGTAAGTTTCGAAAAATGCATCAATAAATAAATTGGCAGCTTCAAGATAAAAGACTTTTTCCTGACTAGTGGGTAATTTAGACTCTAAAAATTCTAATAGATTCTCTTTGACAATTTGTGCGACATATTCTTGAGCAACCTCAATTGCCACTTGACCAAAATCAGTATCATTAAGAATTTCTCCAATTTTGTTCCCTATAGCTGCAATTTCGTCTTTCACATTATCAATAGAAGCTTTCCCTACTATTGAAACTACACCTGTAGCATTAAACCCAATTCCCAAAGCTGTCGCCCCTAGCGCGGCATAGAGATGAACTTTGGAATATTCGAACTTAGGAATAACAATACTATATTCTCCAGTTTGTTTTGCTCCTTCAAAGGGTGGAGAAGAAGTACGAATGAACCCATCAGCACCGACAATACCTGATTCTTGTAAGAACCAAACAGAATTAAAGTTACCATTTTCATCAGGTAGCTCTCCTTTGCGAAGGAAGAAAACTTCTTTTCCTACTTCTAACCCATCAGGGGCAGGAATAGCTAACTGGGCTGGGCGAAGTAGATCGCGATCGCCTAGTTTCAAGTTAAATGCACCAATAAACGAGTAATCTGCTTCGGGAATATCTAAAGATAATTCTTCTTGAGTCAGAGGCTTAATATCAACGGTAGCATCTTCGAGTAAAGCTAATTCAGGGATCATCACTAAGGAGCCATCGCTACCTTGTACTACCCCACCATCAATATCTAGAGTAGTTGCTCCAATTTGAGGGGCTTCAACTTTGACTGGTAATACAGCTTCTGTCCCACCATGAATAATAATTACTTCAGCTTCTCCTTCTGTTAAAGTCGTGATCAATCCATCTTGGTTAACTGTAAGTACTTCAGAATTATTAACAAAATAGCGAGTACCTGTATCAGCATTAGATAGCAAATCTGGCTCTTCAGCTTCGCCATTAATTCCCACCAAAATTTGTCGATTTATACCTAAAGTTAAAGTGACTGCATTAGGATAAATATCTAATCCTCGATCTTCAGCTAAAACTGAATTGAAAGAGGTATCATCTGTTGGTGCTAAACTATCTCCTACGCGAGATACGGTAACAGTTTCAATGTCATCTCTCTCTGCACTTACAATTGACGTTCCATTGCCAATGCCAATCAACAAACTATCATTAATAATGGCAACATCCTCATTCTCACTAGTCCAATTCAAATAATCCCCAGGCAACAAGACATCTTCTTGGTCAGCAAAATCACCAATGACTTGCAATTCAAACTGCTCACCCACTTCCAACTGAGGATTCCTCACCACAAAATCCAAACTAGTCAAAGGCTCATCACTGACATTAATCTCAATCCGTCCTGGGTCACTGACGGCAAATCCATCATCTGCCAATAACTTAAAGGTCGCTGCACCTGTATAACCAACATCAGGAGTAAAGATCGCAGTTTCACCATCGGGGGCAAAAGTAACCTTCCCATTCTCTACATCGATCGCGCGATAAAATATTCTGTCTCCTTCTGGATCACTAGCTAAATCTCCCAAAGGAATCGCAACACTCAGATCCTCATGGGTTAAGGCATTTCCATCAATAACTACAGGAGCTTGATTCGCAGCAAATCCATAATTACTACCGAGAATCTGGATATCAACCTGATCAATGACGCGATCGCGATTCACATCCAACGCAATATCATAACCAACATCCCCCTCTTCAAGATCCAAAGCCGCAGTTACAGCTTGACTATCCAGCCCATCAACGGCACCATCACCATTGACATCACCAGCAATAGTTAACCGCAAATCATAGGGCGAAGCATTATCATCTAACGGTCTAATAGATAAGAGATTTAATCCCGCTTGCTCAATGGTAAATAAAGCAAAACTACTATTAGTATCAGTATTAGTTTGACTAGTAACTGGGGTTAATCCTTCAATAGTTGGTAATTCAGTATTGCCATCAACATCTACACCTAGTAAGACAAATCCAGTAGCAGTCGAATTAATTTCTGAATCACGGAATCCCAAACTATAAAAATCACTATTGCCATCATTTAACGTCCCGCTAGTTTCTATGCCAGTAAAGCGACTTGCCGTACCTAAATCTGCAACAACAGGCAATACTGCAAGATCATCAAAATAATCGATCGCCTCTCCCGTATCACCAGCAATCAGATTCAAACCAGATTCGCCATAGCTATAACGAATCGAATCCCCTAAAGCCAGATTCCTCGCACCCACAAGATTTCCTGCATCATCATAGGTATAAACAACTGCTGTACCATCGGGAGCTGTAATTTGAGTCAGTCTACCCGCATCATCCGACTCAAAACTGACCATCTCACCTGTTTCGGGATTGAGAATGCCACTATCGCTATAAATCAACCTTGTTCCATCAACAGTAATCTGTTCTACAACAGAACCATTGGCATCTAGTTTGTAAACCGTTCCATCGGGCGCAGTTAGGGTGTAGGCGAAATTGCCCTGTAGAGACGTTGCATGCAACGTCTCTACATTAGGATTATACGGACGTGCCGTTTGCAGATCGTAATAACGTCCTCTGGCTACGCTCAAGAGGGCATCCGCAGATTCCAGACTATAGTTAACCCCCACATCCGCAACCCAAGCAGGTTTATAGTAAGTTAATCCTGTAATATCTTCAGCAATAGGTTGGAAAGTAAAACCAACTCGTTTCCCATCAGGTAAAGTCAGATAAACCCTAGTGCCATCTTCAAAAGGAACTTCCCTTCCGTCCGCTGCATCTTGATTACTGGTTTCTAAATTAAAATTGCCAGTTGCCAATTCCCAACCATTACCAAAACTACCAACTTGATCGCGGGACAAAGAATCATAACGACGAACCAGATTAATTACTGTTTCATCTACCGTCTCATCTACTGACTCATCAGCAAACGCGATCGCTAGATCCGTATCCTGTCGTAAATATTGCTTTTGCTTACTATCACTATTAACTTCAACCACAATTTCGGTAGTGGAACTGCGACCTCGAACATCGATCGCTGTTAATTCCAAAGTATAGAAACCATTGCCATAGAGAGCAGGATCGAAAGTAGTAATTTCAGCGTTATTAAATGTGCCATCACCAGAAGCAATTATTTCTGCGCTTTGTAGAGGCGAACGGCCGTTCGCCTCTACGGTTAAGAACCATTCATCTAGATTAGTATCACTAACTGTACCCGTAATCGCGATCGCATCTTCAACAAAAGCTTCATCTAACCCCAAACCAAAAGCTACAATCGGCGCATCTTCATCTTCGGGATCTCTTACCTTAATAACCTCTGTCGTTGTCGCAATGCGCTCTGCAGCATCAATAGCCGTCGCAACAATCTCGATTCTTCCTGGTTGGTCGGGAACAAATTCACCCCGATTTCTACTATCTAATGTCAACTCTGTGCCATTCGCTGTCAGAGTAACATTTTCAATCGTGGTAAAACTATCAGCTAAAGCACTAATCACCACCTTCTGACCAGGAATTGCCGGGAAACTCGGAGTCAATTCGATATTAACGATGGGTGGTGTAGACTGAGTTTCAACACGAATCAGACCATTCTTCTCAGCAGTTATTTCTCCATCAGATACTTGATACGTAACAATATAATCTCCCACTTGCCCAGGAGAAGGAGTCCAAGTAACTATTCCCGTATTAGGATCTAATACTGCCCCATCGGGTAAATTTGCCGCACTATATTGTAAGGGGGTAGGTGGTGAACCATCAGGTGTGGGAACATATAAATCAGGATCATCCCCTTGTAAAGTAAATTCTAGTTCTTCACCCAAGGCGACAATCTGTGGTGCCACATCAATACTGGGTGTGCGATTGACATTATCGACTAGAATTTCTACTATTTCAGAGTCTGGTACTAATTCAGAATCATCGGGTTCATTTCCATCAGTGACCGCAAATTCTAGTTCATAGGCTTCTATCTTCGCTTGTTCGTAGTTAGGCTTCCAGGTAAATTCTCCTGTACTACTATCTAATCTTGCGCCTTCTGGCAAATCCGAAATCGCTGAATAGAAAATCGGCTCGGCATCGATATCATTTCCTTTAAGAGTAAAACTTAATTCGACATTCTCTCTCGTTGCTTGAGCGGGCAAAGGAGTTAGTGAGGGCAGACGGTTATTGTTTTCAACATTAATACTAATTATTTGCGAGCTGCTACTATGGCCATCGCTAAGAGTGAATTCAACATCGTCATAAACTCCTTGGCTAAAGAAATCAGTATTCCAGGTAAATTGCCCTGTGATCGGATCTAAGGTTGCGCCTCGGGGTAAATTATTGACGCTGTAGGTTAAAATATCGCCATCAGGATCGCTTCCGCCTAAAGCAAAGGATAAAGTATCACCTTCGATAATATTTTGATCTGCGATCGCGGGAAAAATTGGTTCAGTATTGACTGTTCGAACTATTAAATCAAAAGTCTCTTCGCTGCTGAGACTTTCATTACTATCTCTATTGCCACTATCTTCAACCTTAATCGTGATGGCATAAGGATCTGTATTAGTACTTGTTGGAGTCCACTTAAATAATGCCTGTCCGTATACTTCTTGGTCATTAGCAATGACAGGAATTAACTCTGCTCCGTTAGGTAATTCTGTGGCAGAGAAAGTTAAATCATCTTGATCTGGATCTGTAGCAAAGACGGTAAATTCTAAAGGTTCATCAACAATAGCTATTTTGTCACCAATGTATTGCAGTACAGGCCGTTCGTTAACAGCTTCAACAGTAAGAATAAAAGAATAGCTTGCCGATACATCGCGCTCATCTGTAGCAATTAAAACAATAGGATAATTACCGCGATCGCCATCACCTGGGACAGCCTGAAGATTAGCTGTGCCATTGCCATTATCTGTGAGGGTGACAAAATCTGGTAGCCCAAAACCACCGACTCCTGTGCCTCTAATTGCGATCGTATCTCCGTCAGGATCATTGGTCTCAATTAATAAATCTAAAGTGTCTCCTCGTGGCACAATTTGATTGGAAATTGCGGGAATCTCTGGCGGACGATTAACATCCCCAATTGTGATATTAATCGTTTGAGTCGTGATTTCTTGCTCATCACCATTACCATCATCCGTTGCAGTAACTGTAAAAGAATGAACTCCTGCATTGTCAAAATCAGGATTCCAATCAAAGATGGCAGTTTCGAGATCAAAAGTTGCACCATCGGGTAATCCCGTTACCAGATAGTTAACAGTGGAGTCAGTTCCTTCGAGTACCGTCAACTCACCATTAGATAATCTTTCTTGAGGTACAAAGCCAGGATTATCAGGATCAAAGGCAAAGGCTCTAAAGTTAACATTCTGACCTTCAACGGCAAACCAACTATCTAGATTATTGAAGACTGGAGCGGCATTGACATTGAGAATTTCTAGCTGAGCAATTTCAGTGGTAGCAGCTTCACCATCACTAACAGTAAAGGGAATAGAATATTCTCCCGCCTGGAAAAATTCAGGAGTCCATTCAAACACACCTGTATTCGGATCAAGGAACGCCCCACCAGGCAACAAATTGCTGTTGAATTGTAGGGGCGAACGGCCGTTTGCCCCTACGGTATCAGGATCGCTAGCTTGTAGCTGGAACCGAATCGCATCTCCTTCTACATAGGTTTTCGGCACTATTGGCAATAATATTGGGGCTTGATTTGCTGGGGTGATTAGGAAAGTAGTAGTAGTAGCAACTTGATTTACACCATCGCTCACAATAAAGGTGACATCTTCATAGGTTCGGGCCGCGTCAAAACCAGGAATCCAAGAAAATATTCTAGTTTCACTATCAAAACTTGCCCCAGCAGGCAGATTATCGGCCCAATATTCCAGGCGATCGCCATCGGCATCACTAGCACTGATATTCAGTTCGATTAATTCCCCTTCATTACCATTAATATCTTGGGCCAAGGGAATAAATACCGGTTCTTGATTTCCTCCTACCACATCAATAGTAAATTCTTGAATTGCGCGACCACCACGACTGTCATAAACATGTAAGGTGATATCAGTTTGTACTGGACTATCGGCAGTAGGATTCCAGGTAAGAATACCATCATCAATGGTCATTTCTTCTGGAGCATCGTAGAGTAGATAACCAATCACGCTGCCATCGGGATCTGTAGTGCGGACATTGTAGATATAGGTCTCGCCTGCTGTGGCAACTGTGATCGGCTCGCTATCAAAGACAGGCGCTTGATTCGTAGTTGGTAACGTATAAATAGCTGGTTCAAATTCAAACCGCAGATTATCAGGATTATAAATAGTTACGGTCTGACCTGTAATAGATTCTCCAGGTCGTAAAACTCCATCTTCCAGTGATTTACTTAGATCAAGGAAATAGGCTCCCGATTCACTGCGACTAATAGAGTCGAGAGGTTCAGCTGTATTATTTTTGTCATCAGATTCTAGTAGAAGAGCGATCGGTAACAGAAAATCATAATCAGCTCTATTCGTTAGAGAAACATCAAAGGAGACAGTTTGGTTAGCGCGATCGCTTCTGGTATTAGTAAATTCTAAATCAACAAAGGCAGAGAAATCTGAAACTGCAGAAAAGTCAATTTGATATGCTTCTGGGAGTTCTAGCCCTTCAATATTAGTTAGATTAGAAGTGACAGAGAAAGTATATTGATCGGTCTCTAAGGCATTAAAGTTAAGAGTCGCTGTATTGCTAGTAGCATCATAGGTAATGCTCAAAGGGATTAAATTATTACCGCTACTATTACTGGTTAAGCTATAGTTATCAGGGTTAAGGACAGAATTAGCTTCGGTGGCTTCCCCAACATACATTTCCTGGTCGAACGTCACGCTCACCGTACCTCTAGGAAGAGCGACAATGCCGTCGGGCGAAGGATTAGTAAAGGCAATTTCTGGAGAAATTACGGGAGAGAAGACATCAACTTGATTTGATTGGGAAATTAGCAATCTACCATCAGAAGTTGCTTGTAAAATATCTCCGCGACTACCACCATCGGCAACAGTGACATATTCTCTGGTAGCTAAATCTACCATGATTAATTCACCACTATTACTAGAGATAAACAGCAAATTATCTAATTCTGTATTTTCTTTGCCAAAAGCTAGAGAATCTATGGGTAAATCAAACTCGAAAACTGATTGGGGTTGTTCTTCTAATCTTTCATAATCTTCTTGGTTAATCTTTTCTGGTTGCGGCACAAATCTGACAACTTCTCCGCGATTCGGCCAACGGTTAGCCCAGAGAACCCCAAATTTATCAAATTCTAAACTGCCAACTCGAAGATTACTAAAGTGAGTGAATGTTTCCGCGATCGGATCAAAAATTTCGATACCATTGCTAGAAGAAAGATAAATTAATCCTGTTTCGGGATCGATCGCTAGGGCTTGAGTGATCCCTTCTCCATATTGACTAATAATTTCTCCTGTACTGCTATCCAATTGCAGTAAGGCTCCACCGCCAGTAGTTGCCCAAAGGGTATTATTCTCATCAAGTTCTAAATCAAATATCGGTACTGGCAATTCGATTAAAGCCCGACCAACATCTCCACCAACACGATCTATTTGATATATAGAACCACGATTTCTACCACCACTAATCAGGAACGACTCATCGGGTAATTCGACAATTGCTAGAGCAGATATATCACCATGACTTTCTGCGATTCCTGTAGCGAAAGCTGAAACTTTAAAGGGACGTAAAACGCTATTAAATTCAGAAGGGTTAGTCAAATTGGGACTGTTAGGAATTTCTTGAGCTGTTTCAGTAAAAATCGGATTAGTAATGCGGTCAATATTAGGTGGTGGTGCGGGAATTGGCGTAGGTTCACTAGTTAATCCGACACTAGTCAAATTACCGAAGTTAGTAATAGTGCCATCATCAGGAGCAGTAATGCCTCGGGGTGCTAATTCTTGATTTCCTGCATTATCAGTCGCTAAAGCCAGAAACTCATAACTACGTCCAGTTTCTCCCGTGAATACTGCTTCTGTATCAGTAGTTTGCCGCTGCCAAATCTTGAAGTCACCGCCATCTTCAGCGACATAGACCGTAACATGTCTAACTCCTGAGCCATCAGCTTCATCAACTGCATCCCAACGCACTAGATAATCATTGTTGCCACCATTTAAGGCTTCGACTGTGATGGTAGTTGCTGGAGCCGCACCATCAATAGTATAAAAAATCGTCGGTGTATCTAAAGCAGGAGCAGTATTGTAGATAATTCGAGCATTAGCGCTTATTTCAGTTCCTGTAACTAGATCATCTAGAGGCGCGATCGTATAACCAACAAAACCACTACCAGAACCGATCGCATCATTAGGTGGTAGCAAACCAAAATCTGGATCATCAATCACTTCTCCATTTTCTGGATCGATCGCTTGTAATAACCAACTAGCGATATTGGATAACGGATCTAATCCAGCATTGACCCTTAACACAAAACCTTTTGTGCCCGTAAAGTCAAAATCTCCTGTAAAAGTTGCCCGACCTTCTGGAATATGAACTCGGATATCTCCCAACTGAAGATCCCCCAAACGGAAAGAACGCGGATCTAAATTACTATCGAGTTGCGTAACAATATTAACTTCTCCGACACTGGCACTAGCATTGGGAGAATTAGCAAATTGAATAGTATAGGGTAAAGTTGCCCCGATAGGAATCAGTCCATTTTCTTCTGTAATAATTGGCCCTGTGATATTACTGAGTTGACTAACTTCTCCTGAACCATCAAGGAAATCAGCAAAACGAGGATTAGGAACATTAGTTCCATCAGGTAAATGCAATAGCTGCTCACCAAAGGGCACAAAAACATCAAAGGCTTCAAAATGAGTTGGGGCATTTACACCCAAGTCATACAACTCTGAATCAGGGGGCGTATTCTGACCAATTAAAGTTTCATCATGACCATACCATTTTCTTAATTGGGCAAAGAATCCCAACAAGTCGCCATCGGTAATAATCCGTTCTCCCGCTGCCCCAACTAAAATACCACTAGCTAAAGTTGCCATCATACTTAGAGCCAGAGGATTTTCCCTTACTGTTGGTGCTTCATTTTCTGGTCTGAGTAATCCTGCCGCTTCTAAGGCTGCGAGATAAGCGGTAACCCAAATATCAGGATCTGCGGCTAGTAAAGCTAAGCTAGGAGAAGCTTCATTGTCATTGAGGATATTTTCTCGCAGAGTTAAAGCTGATTCTGTTTGTTGGGCAATAAATTCGTCACGAGTGAGAACCGTGGCTGCTGCCTGAATATGGAATTGGAAAGCAATTCTAGCATCATCTCCAGGATCTAAATCATCAAGTGCATCTGGTTGCAATGCCAGCAAATCATTAAGTCCTGGATAGGCTTGAGCATTAAAAGTAAATCCTTGAACTGCTGCCGTTGGAAAGTCATAGATATAACCAGGAGCCAGAATTTCACCATCGGTATTGATATCAGAAACTAAACTTGCCCAGGGTAAATCTACGAGTAAATCATCCGTTGCTGCAACAGGAGGTGTACCTCGTAAATTGGAAGTGAATCCCACATAAGGTAAAGCTTCTATTCCCACTTCTTCCCGAACATTTGATCTAAACTTGCCCAAGAGAAAACCATTATCGTCCAGTTCAGGAACGCCAAATTGGAAATGTACATAGGGCGTATCAAGATTAGTTAGACTACGGACAGAAACGCTATAAGTTCCTGTTTCCCCAATAGAGAGAACCCTTGGACCACCTGAACCAACGGAAACATCTCTTTCAATAGCTCTTTCTACCAAATAACGATAGGGCGCGATCGCTTCTTCCCCATCGGGATTAATTACTTTTACGTCATAGAGTCCGTGGGGTACTTCCTCAAAATCAAAGATCGCAATAATATGAGTTGCATCAATGACTTCATATCTAACTGGGACAAATTCACCAATCCCGGGACGAACAAATTCGACTAGGGCATCTTCACCAAATCTGGCACCATAAATATGAGTCGTCACATAATTACTATCGCCACCGCGATCGCTCACCACATTGCTAATGCCAAAGGGTAAAGATTCAGCCAAAATTACCGTATTAGTATCTGGTACTGGTTGAGAGAACCCGTTGACTAAAATATAGTAAGTACCTGGTTCCGTTTTCGGAACAATCACAGTTTGATCGGCATTCAACCCACTGTTATAGGCAAAATCGTAATCCGTACTGGTGGGAGCTGAACCTTGTTTAATAAATAATTCATTAGCCGCATTTTCACTCTTAGAGTCAACAATTACCCTCAGCGTATCTCCCGCATCAACATCGATTTGATAGAGTCGAGCTTGTCCTGTCCTGAAAGTCGTGCTTTTCTCAACGCCTAGATAAATTTCCTCTACAGTAATCTTTAGCGGATCTCCAGAAGCGGTCCGATTATTGTCTTCATTCCTTTCATAGATTTGATTATAAATATCAGGACGCACAATAATGCGATATTCATCAGACACCGCAGGTGGTAAGACAGTTTCTAGAGTGTTAGTAAGAGATTCTTCTGGTCCTAATGGGCCTGAAAGCTCGACTCTACCTAAAAGAACATCTTCGATATCCCAGATACCATCACTCGATAAATAAACAGCATCACTCCAAGTTCCTTCAGCAATAGGGGACTCACCATTAGGATCAGGATTATTATTATTGGTCGTTTTCCATTGGATAGTAATTTTATCTCCCGATAAAACACTATTGGGGGGATTAATATTAGGGAAAGTGATCTCCTCAACTTCTAAATCTACTGGTGGAGCCAAATCCAATGTCAATAAGGAACTATAACCAGAGTTGTTAAAATCTAACCCTCCTTCAAATACCTGACCTGTTCTCCGAGAAGAAGCAGGATCCGTAATGACGAAAACGTAGAATTGTCCTGATATATTTGTGGGGATATCTATTGGCTCATTTTCAATGGTATAACTTTGACTTGCATCGAAACCACCGATATGAGGTATCGTTTTCAAATAAATATCGCTTTCTAAGTCAAGAAATTGATCTCTACTAAAATAGATTAAATCATTCCATTCTTCTTTAGTCGGATTCCCAGAACCTTTATTCTCGACTTTATAGGTTAAATCAAAAGTTTGCCCAATAATGGCTCGCTCGGGAACTCGAACTTCAGTTACTTGTAAATCTGGAGGATCCCGCAGAATAATTTGTAACCCAGCTTCAGTAATGTTATTACCTTCATCCTTGAATTCTTCAATACGCGCTAATTCATTAACCGTACCTATCTCATAATATATTTTTGAGCCTTCAGGAGCTAGTTTAGTTCTTTTAGGATCAACAGTACGAATATTAGAATCAGCAAAGACTAAGATGTAATAGTCTCCTTCAATATTTTCTGGAAGTTGGACATTGAGACTAGCGTCATAGGACTCACGAATATCTAAACCGCCCTGACGTTCATATTCACCAAGTAAAATATCCTGAAAATCTAACGAAGGATCTCTGGACAAATAAACCCTGTCATACCATATAAAAGTTTCGTCTCTGGTTTCTCTAGTGCCAATATTAGTAGTTGTCCAACTGACAGAAATAGTACTTCCTGATTCTGGAGCAAAATTGGGAATAATACCTTCGGCATTGGGAAAAATATCAGAAATTTGCAAAGCAGTTACTTTTAAATCTGGTTCTCGATAATCAACATTTAGTCCAGTGTTGCCTAAATTATTAGTACGATCTTCAAACCCACGATCAATAAAAGTTTCTCTAGAATGTTCATTGTTGATCCTTCCCCGAACATTGGTAAGACTACCTCTACCAGCTAAAAAGGCTTCTTCTTTTCTATCCTTGGGATCAAAAAGATCAGGTTCGATATAAATGTAATATTCGCCGTCAATTCCTGGAGGCAAGGTAAATTCTCGTCTTTGAGTATAACTATCTCCTGTTCCCAAAGGTTTATCCGGACTAAAAATAATTCTCCCTAATTCTTTAGCTCGCCCCAAAATAAATTCTGGATCAGGAGACAATAAAACCCCGTCATACCAATATTTCGTGCCAGGCCACATGGGTTCGCCTTCATTGACTACTGTCCATTCCACAGTAATCTTTTCGCCAGAATAGCTAGTTTCAGGAACCTTAATCGATTCGAGTACTAGATCTGCCGGCGCATTGGTAACTGGAGTATCGACATAATTTTCATTATTATTTTCGTAAGGTCCTTCCCAAGCAAGTCTATTCCCAACTGTAGCACTATCGTTAGCGCTTACAATTACATATTGACCATAGGCAGCAGGAGACAAATCAAAATTAGCTGTTTGGGTATATTTTTCTCCTGGAGCTAAACTTCCTTCATAAATAACCTTCCCCAAAGTCCAGATCGCTTTTGACTCATCAAGACTAGGCTCATCTGTAAGATAAACAAAATCTTCCCAAATATTTTCTCTAGTTGCTCCCGCACCTTGGTTTTCTACTGTCCAAGTAACACTAAAGGGATCTCCTCCTTTAGCTTCTGTCGTGGCAATCACGTCTTCAACTACTAAATCTGGTGGTGGAGTCAACAGAACAGTTATAGGTCGAGCTTGATAGTTATTGTTGCCTATATCATTTTCATTCTCATCGATATTGTTGTCGAAAGTATCTTCTAGAACAACATCATAAGTATCGCTCCAGGGCGTAATGTACCATTCCCCTGTTATTTGATCAGGAATTGTTACGCTAACTGTTTCTTGATATACTCCATCGACAGGAATTTCCCCTGTATGGGTGATTGTTTCAAGTAAAATGTCCTCTGATTTATCTTGTCGATTTCCAGCAGATGGGCGATCTCTATCCCTAGTTAACCAAATCGTATCTGTCCAACTATCAACATTTGTCGTCCCAACGCCTCTATTAGTAACTTTATAACTAACTTCAATAGTCGAACCGTCAAAAGCTCGATCTGGTGCAATCACGCCACCTGTAACTAAATCTGCGGGTAAAGGACTACCACCTCCAGAACCATCGTTAGTGAATTCAACTTTAATCTGTTCGGCTTTAAAATTGTTACTTTCTTGAGGTAGTTCGTTAACCTGATTACCAGAATCAGTATCGACTATTAAATGAACATTGCCACGGAAGCGTAGCGGAATCAAGAAAGAATCGGTCGTAGATTGATAGCTTTCTCCTGGATTTAAGGCTGCGCCATTAGTCAAACGACCTACAATAATATCGTCGGAACTAATCTTATCGTCTAGGGACAAATAAACTGTATCTGTCCAATTAGCCGCAGTAGTAGAAGCTTTTCCTTGATTTTTTACCGTAAATTCTAGAGTAACTGAACTTCCTCCAGCTACTTCATCTGTTACATCGATCAGGACAACTTGCAAATCTGGTCTGTCTGGCAGACGGATTTGAATTGTTTCATTACTAACACTTCTATTATTTTCAGTATTACTACCTTCAAAAAGAGGAATTTCAAAAGAACTAAGAACGGTATTGGTTTCAACTACAATTTGATATTGCCCTTGAAGTTCAGCAGGAATAATAATTTTTTCTTGGCGACTATAGAATTTACCAGCTTCTAATCCTGCATCGTAGGTATAGCTCGCTAGACTAATTAAATCATCGAGATCAGTACCAATCTCTTGTAGATAAACTCGATCTCTCCAACCGCCGATCGCATTTCCTGTTCCGATATTTTCTACCTGCCAAGTTAAATCTATTTTCTCCCCAGCAGTAATCGTACTAGGAGCAATAATGTCTGTAACTGTCAGATCTGGTGGTGCCGTCAAGCTGACAGTTACAGATTCAGAGATAGTTTTATTACTATCATCATCATCATAAATAAATTCAAATACACCTCTACCCGTTTCCGCAACTAGATAATATTCCCCTGAAATATCATTAGGTAAAGTAACTGTAGCAGAGCGAGTATAACGACCATCGATACCTAAAGCTCCAGCGTGATTAAAGCTACCTAAATTTTGAACTATATTTTTGCCTTCAGGATCACTAGCAAGATATAGTATGTCGTTCCAGTTACTAACGTTAGTGATACCGATCCCTTCATTAACCACCTCCCATTCCACAGATAATGGTTGTCCACTACTTGCAGTGCTAGTAGGTCTAACTTCTGTGATCCGCAAATCTGCATAGGGAATGGGCATTACATCAAAGAACTCCGATGTTTCGTTTTCTTTTTCTTTGATATTGTTATCTTCTAAACCATTCTCAAATACTATTCCTTCGAGATTTTCAGGGTTATTTTCATAATCGCTTTCTACATAGAGATAATAACGACCAACAAAAGCAGGTGGTAATAATATTGATTCAGTTTTGGTGTAACTTGCGTCTTTAGCTAAACCCCCAGTATGAATATATTCGCCAATTACCAGATCATCATCATTACCAAAAATCTCATCCTCAGAAACAACTACAGCATCCGTCCAACTATCTTCTCTACCTTGACCTGTGCCTTCATTGGTAACAGTCCAGCTAATATTTACTCTGGCTGGATCATCTATCGTGCGATCTGGGGCAATAACATTTGATACTACTAAATCGTGATAAGTAGCAAGCTCAATGTCAATTTCAACTGCCTGAACATTATTATTTTCTCCAGCTAATTCTGCATTATTGTCCCCTGCCAGTTCTAGCAAATTATTATCCGCATCACCTACGACGATAAGATAGTACTTCCCACTAACTTCTATGGGAATTTCTATATCTATAGTTTCTTCTTTGGTTCCGCCTGGCGCGATCGCCTCAGTATGCTCAAAAAATGCTATTTCCTGATCCAGACCAACATCAAAAGTATTATCGGCAGAGAGATAAATCCGATCTTTCCAATTATTAATGGTCGTGCCTGTTCCCAGATTTTCTACAGATAAAGTAATCGGAATAGTTGTCCCAGAAGTAATAGTCTCTGTTGGAATATCAGTCAGAGTAGGAAGGATATCTACATGAGTGATTGTTAGGGGAATTTCGTTCTGATTATTGTTCTCGCCTTCTCTTTCCTCTACGTCATCATTAAAATCAGTGACAATGATTATTTGATATTCTCCATCAACTAAATCATTCGGCAAGGGAACATCAGCAGTTAAATCATGAGTTTTGCCAGCTTCTAAGATTTTAGTTTGATTAAGATTAACAATTCTGATGGGATTGTTAAATGTGCCACTGGGGGAAAGAAGATACAGGCGATCAATTCTAGAGTTAGCATCTGCTTCACCATTATTAGTCAACGACCAATCAACTCTAATGGTTTGCCCTGGTTGTTTATCACCAATGATTTTAATACTCTCACTATTTACTTCTAAATCGGCAACGGGTTTGAGACTAATATCAATTTTTTCTGTACTATATTCAACATTGTTATCTTCGTAAACAAACTCAAAAACATCTTGATTAAAATCTGTTTCAATAAGAATATAGTATTGACCTTCAATTTCTTCTGGTAGCTTAATTGTCGCAGTCTTAGGGTAGCTCTCGCCTTGCTCTACTATTCCCTGATGTTGAACTTGATATTGTTGAGGTAGATCATCTTCGTCACCTAAAATATTATTTGCAGAAAGCACGATTCTGTCATACCAAGCATCGTCAACCTCAGTACCAGCATTTCCTTGATTATTTACTTCCCAAGTTACTTCAATTTCACTACCACTATAGGCTGTTTTGGGAAAATCAATCTTATCTACATCAACTACAAGATCGGCATAATCTGGAGGTAATATTGTAATCGCAGTATCAGCAATATTATTCGCATTATTTTTATCTCTTTGATTACTCTCAACTTCTACTAAGATATTCCAGTTAGTATCTAAATCGAGATTAAGTTTATCGATAACAATTGATTTGGTTCTTGACTCACTTATGCCGCCAGTATCTAGGACAATAGTTGCCGTATCATCAAAATCAGGATCACTATCAATACTAGTTAGGGGAATTAGAAGAATGTCATTTTCATCTATTTTCTCATCTTGAGAAAGATAGATATTTTCCTGCCAACCGCCTGTTAAGGGAATATTCCCTTGGTTACTTACTTGCCATGTTAAATCAAAGGCATCTCCCCAGGTTACTTCGTTTAGGGGTTGAGAAGTGGTGACAGCGGAGACAGTAATATCTGTCGCGATCGGGTCAACATTGAAACTATAACTACCCTGATTATTTATTGGCTCATTAATTCTACCCTCCACTAAAAGAGTATAGTTTCCTGGATTACTTAGAGTGAAGCTTCCCTCACCAGTAGAGGAACTAAAACCTTCATCAAAAACAAGACTGCCATCGGGGTCAAATAAACGCCAATAGGCCTTGGGCACACCAGAACGACTGACAACATCAAAGAAGAATTTATCTCCTGCTTCTTCTACTTCGAACTGATAAAAGTCGGTTTCACGCCAGAGATCACCGTTGACAGGTATTCCTGGAGTCATACGCTCAGCTTGAGCTAAATCAGAAAGGGTAAAGGAATAGGTACTACCAGCATTTCTACCATCAATGCTGAGAATGTAGTCTCCTGCTGCTAAATCGAGTACGGGATTGTCAACACTGCTGCCATCTGATTTTGTAAA
>JBCCYD010000087.1:0-16938 GCA_039190385.1 Cyanobacteria bacterium P01_F01_bin.143
CTCATAACTATCTTCGATTAATTGCTGTAATTCTTCGATAACTTGAGTGCCATATTCTACCCCAAACTTATTAATATCTGCTTCTTCTATTAGAGGCAAAAAAGTCAAATTTCTATATGCCTGCTGAAAATTAGATAATAAAGGGTTTGTCATATCTATTTTGATTTATTAGATAAGACTAAATTATAAAGGATTTTTATTGAAAATTAGCCGAGTCCCTTTTTTCTTAAGCTGTAAATAGTCAAAAGCGATCGCATAATCTCATATCCAGAACAGCGATCGCTATTTTTGATCTTAAATAATTTACAGTGCATCGCGATAAGCAATTACCGCTTCTGTTTGATTATCATAATTAACAAACTGACTGAAGAGTCTGATTATGAATCAACCATCATTAGAAGCCATAATTTTCGGTACTCGGAAATAATCACCTTCTTGTTCTGGAGCTGAATCTAAAAGAGCAGATTTATCAGGAAAAGGTTGTAACTTATCAGCACGAGTAATATTGCTCGTTTCGATCGCCCTAGTCGTTGGCGCAACATCCTCCGTATCCAATTCACTCAACTGATCAAAATAATCCAAAATACTATTGAGCTGAGTGGTAAACTGCTCCTCTTCTTCGGCAGTAATATCTAATCTAGCTAAATTAGCAACCTTCTTAACTTGTTCGCGATCAATCATAAATTTTCAATTCTCAATTTTCATACTCGCGCGTTCCCTTGCGGATTAAAAATTCCGCGGGGTCGCTCGTCAATTTTCAATTTCTAAAAGAAGACATCCATTTCAGATCTTCCAGTAGTCCTCAGCCAGTTTTGAGCCTCTAAATAATTATTAGGGGCAATACGGACTGCTTGTTTCCAATATTCAGCTGCTTTATCGTAAAACGCCTCAGCTTTTTCGTCATCTCCTGCTTCTTTAGCTTGCTCTCCTTGATAATGATACAAAACAGCAATATTATTGAGCGCCTGAGGCATTCTCGGATTTAACTCAATAGATTCTTGGTATAAAGCAATTCCTTTTTCCAAATCACCATTGCTCGCATAAATTAAACCCATATTATAGAGAATATAGCTGCGATCGTTGGGATCTTCTTCTAATGTCAGAGCTTCTTCATAGTTGTCTAAGGCCTCAGCATATTCCCCATCTCCTTGCGCTGACATCCCATCACGGTAGTAGGCAAAAGCTTCTTTGGCTTTTTTGCTAGTCGGCAGAGCTTTGAGGATAATATCTGCCATTACAGTAAATGTCTTATCAATAAAATTATCGTTTTTTTGGGTACGAGGCATAGCTGTTTATTAGAGAAGATTTCCTATTGCTAGATTCTATCGTTTTTCTACCGTATTCCTCTATTAAATTTTGTCTAGCAATTTTTAGCTTTTAGTTTAATTTTAAAGTTCATCAATAATATTATCATGATTTCATAACAATATTATTAATAAGAAGAATCAAAGATAGTAGCAAATGTCAGAGATTCATGACATTGTGATCCCTGAAAACCTTATTCATCCGTCAAGCAACTATTATCGCTAGGAAAATGCCCTTGATTTTCCAAGAAAAGTTAGTTTAACTAAATACAGTTATAAAAAACGCAGATAACTAATCATAAGATAAAGACTACTCAGTATGGCAATTAAAGTAAACTGTCCTGCTTGCATAGTCGTAAGGCTGCCAACACCCAGTTACCGCCAATAAAAATCGGAGGCTGTAAATCAATGGCAAAAGAACGTCCCCCTTTAGAGGAAATGACACTTAGACAACTCCGCAAAGTTGCTAGTGAGTACAACGTTTCCCGCTACAGTCGAATGCGTAAAGCGCAGCTACTGACTGCTATCAAAGAAGCAATGAAAAAACAAGAAACAGAAAAATTAGATCAAAGTTCGTCACTTAATCAGGAGGAACAGCAAGTGAAATCTACCAAGTTTGAGGTTGGGCAAGAAACTCCCGAAGCTAATGATCTATCTTCTGTAGATCAGGATTTAGGAGAATTACCTGGTGGATATGGCCAAAGCCGTATCGTATTATTACCCAGAGACCCCCAGTGGGCATACTGTTACTGGGATGTTCCCAATGGACATAAAGAGGAACTACGCCGTCAAGGTGGTCAACAACTAGCACTTCGTCTTTATGACATTACCGATATCAATCTTGATTACCAAGCTCCTCACAATATTCAGGAATATCTATGTGATGAGATGGCGCGGGAATGGTATTTACCCCTTCCTGTCAGCGATCGCGATTACGCAGTAGATATCGGCTATCGCTGTGGTGATGGTCGTTGGTTGAGTCTAGCTCGATCTGCTCCTGTGAGAGTGCCCCCTGTCTATCCTTCTGACTGGATTGAAGACAATTTTGTAACTGTTCCTTGGGAGCAAGAGTTACAAGGCAAAACCGTGTTTACATTGGTTCCTCCCAGCAAAAAAGCAGCTCCCACAACTGCTGGTGGTGATAGTGCAATTTATGATCAAATCTTCGGCATGGCAGAATCTGCTGAATCGATGCGCGTTGCTGGTTCCGGAGTTGGACAAGAATCCCTCAGTTCCTATGTCTTCCCTTCTGGGGTTGGTAAATGGGCAATTCCTACTCCTTCAGGCATCAATATGTCTGGTGTAGGAATGAATGTCTCAGGTTTGACTTCTATTCCTCCTGCTCGTCCTCGTAAATTCTGGTTAGTGGCCGATGCTGAGTTAATTGTTTACGGTGCCACTGAACCTGATGCGACTGTGACTATCGGCGATCGCGAAATCGAATTAAGTCCTGATGGGACATTCCGCTTCCAGATGTCCTTCCAAGACGGCATCATCGACTATCCTATCGTCGCGGTTGCTGTTGATGGAGAGCAAACTCGCTCTGTTCATATGAACTTTGAACGGGAAACTCCTTCTCGTAATACCAATACCAAAGAAGAAGCGGTAGAAGAATGGTTTGCTTAAAAGCTTGATGCTCTAAGCTCTAAACTTAGTTTCATTGCGATCCTCTGATTTATTGATCTTGATCTGTCGGTAAATCAGAGGATTTTTTATTTTTTTCCATAGGGGCGAACGGCCGTTCGCCCCTACCTTGTTTATTTACGACAATGTAGTATTTATGAAATTAAAAAAATTCTCAAAAAAACAATCTAAGCTATCAGCTTTTTTACTTTTTGTTTCTATTGTAGGAAATGTCAAAAACAGCCAGAAAACTTAACAATCATGAAAAATTTACCTTTATTCGTAACCCTAGGGATCGTTACTCTAATGGGTGCTTGCAATGCCGTAAACAGCGAAACTCCCACTAGCGAAGACCCTACTAATAATAGTTCTGTCGTTATTGAAAGCCCGGAAGAACCAACTGCTGAAGGCCTAAATATTGAACTAGAAGATTCCTCTTTAGAAGCTCAAGTAGAAGAAGAACTTCCTATCGTTGATGGAACTAACGAAGATATCTTCGATGACGCGACTATCGGCGCAGAAGAAGATGTTGAGATTGAAGCTAGTGAAATCAATCCCGATGCTAATGGAGATGTCATTCTTCCTGCAACTGATAATGCTGAAATTCCTACAGTTGAAGAATCTGCTGAAGTTGTTGAACCTGCAGAATAAAAAAAACTGACACTAATTTAGTTTGAGAATTGTGTCAGCATTTAAATTTCGTTTTTATCTAAGTGTTGTTTGAAATGTTGTTTGACGATGTCTTCCTGGAGGGGAAGGCATTTTTTTTGCCAAAAAAACAATCATATTCACCATTATAGCAGGGCATTTATCGCGAGATACTAAAAGAAATATTACAACTATGGTTAAAATCCCGAACAGAAGTCGATATACTGTTACGGTTTATGGGATTATAGATAGATAAAGCATTAAAAATCAGGCTTACTTTACGCCTACTAAAAAAAATTAATTGCTGTTGGGAGAAATCTTTGATGCGAGACGCGGTAACCAGCTTAATCAGGAATTACGATCTCTCTGGTCGTTATCTTGATCGGAATGCCATTGATAGTTTAAAACTATATTTTGAATCAGGCGCTGCTCGTGTGGCAGTCGCTACTTTAATTAGTGGTAATGCAGCCTCTATTGTGAGACAAGCTGGATTAGCACTATTTGAGGAAGTCCCAGAATTACTTCGTCCTGGTGGCTATGCCTATACAACTCGTCGTTACTCTGCTTGTTTACGGGATATGGACTATTATCTCCGTTATGCAAGCTATGCCTTAGTAGCGGCAGATAATAATCTTTTGGATGAAAGAGTACTTCAAGGTTTACGGGAAACTTATAATTCTTTAGGAGTTCCTATTGGCCCAACCGTTGTCGGTATCCAAATTATGAAGGATATGGTCAAAACAATGGCTCAGGAAGCAGGAGTGACCGATGTGTCCTTTGTTGATGGGCCTTTCGATCATATGTCTCGGGAATTTAGTGAAATTTCTGTTTAAGAGAATTTCCAATTTACCTATAAATTTTATATTGAATGAATTAACCCGTGATTTGCGAAGTAAAAACTGCGCGATCACGGGTTTTACTATTGAAAATTATTTCAATTTGAGCATAATCTCGGTATAATACTTGTGTTATTAAAAATTTCACCATTTTGGTAAACATCTAGGCAATGGATTCTCAAATAAGCCTATATTTAAGAAAAAAGGTAAGTTGCAATGTCTGATGACCACTCCAAAGAAAATGAATTTCTTCAGCTTGATGAGTTTTTATGTTTTGCGATTTATTCTGCTAGTCATGCAATGAATAGATTATACAAACCATTTCTTACAGAGCTAGGCTTGACTTATCCACAATATATTTCGATGGTAGTCCTTTGGGAACAAGATGATCGCACTGTGGGTGATTTGTGCGAGAAACTATTTCTAGAATCAAGCACTCTAACACCTCTACTCAAACGTCTTGAGAAAATGGGACTTATAGAACGCAAGCGAGATCCTCAAGATGAACGAAAGGTCCGTATTTCTTTGACAACAGACGGTCGTGAATTAAGAAAAAAAGCCCTAACAATTCCAGAATGTATAATTTCGGCTACTGGGTTAAGTAAAAAAGAAATTATCAATCTTCAAAATCAGATCTTTCTACTCCGTGAAACGCTCCACAAAGCAGCTAATTCTAATATCGCTACCAAGAAATAAAGACTTATTACTTACTACTTATTACTTATTACTTGCCCATAATGGCACTAAGCACAAATTTTCTTAACATTATTCAAAATCTTTACCTGATCCCACCATGTTTTTAGTTGAGGAACGTTAGCCATAATTTCATTAAATTGAGGTGTCTTTTCAAGATATACAAAGATAGGAATTAAATAAAAATCAGCAATAGTGATCTTACTGCCAACTAAAAAAGAACCTCCAATCAATAACTCTTCAATCGCTTTAAGAGCTTTTTGCGTAGGAGCGATCGCCTTTTGGACAGCCTCTTGATTTGTTTTTCCACCCTGACTAGGCACAATTAAATTTTGAATCACGATCGTACCAATAGCGTGACTGTAAAGATGGCTATCAATAATTCCGATAATTTGATACATTCTCGTTTGAGCCAATAGCTCAGATGGCTGATATTGACCAGCAGCTAGTTTTTGATTGATGTAATAAGTAATTGCCGATGTTTCGTAAATTTTAATACCTTCTATTTCTATAGTTGGTACTTTGCCAAAAGGATTTTTAGCTAGATACTCATCGGTTTTATTCTCACCGTTAAAGATATTAATATCTTTGAGTTCATAGTTAACATTTGTCTCAGCTAATAGTAAACGGACAGTGCGGACATAAGTACTTACAGGTGTGCCATAAACAGTTATAGACATGGTTTACTCCCATTAGATTAATGTATTTAAGGTTTTAATTCTGATTTCTTGATTCAAAAAAAAATCGTACGCTATATAATTGCGTACGATTTATATTGTCATGCCTTTTCATTAAAAGTCAAGCTTTCACGATTATTTTTTGCACGAGATAAGTATCATGAATTAATAAGCGTTTAGATGATGATTCTATATCTTTACGTCCATGGGATGATTTCTCTGTTTAGAGTGTTTTTATAAACTTAATAGATTCAGAGCTCTCTAGCATTTCTTCAAACTGCTCCACTATCCTTGTTAAAAATAACAGTTACCGTTTTAATAATTAAGGAAATATCATGCTTTAAGCTCCAATTTTTTTGATAGCGTAGATCTAAACGAATCACATCTTCAAAATCGCGGATCTGCGATCGCCCGTTAACCTGCCATTCTCCTGTAATACCTGGCTTCACATCCAATCTTTGCCATTGGGGCACTTTATAAGAGTCAACCTCATCAGGAGTAGGCGGACGTGTCCCCACTAGGCTCATATCTCCTTTGAGAACATTCCAAAACTGAGGAAATTCATCGAGACTAGTCTTTCTGAGGAAACGACCAACTTTAGTGATTCGAGGATCGTTATCGTTTTTAAAAAACGCACCACTAGCCTGATTTGCAACCTGTTTTTTCAAGACCTCAGCATCGCTACACATCGAACGAAACTTCCAAATCTTAAATTTCTTGCCCAACCAACCACAACGAGTCTGAGAAAAGAATATGGGACCAGGACTATCCAATTTAATCGCAACGACAATCGGGACAAAAATTATGGCAGTGATCCCTAAACCAACTATGGCTCCAACCACATCAATCACACGCTTAGTTTTAGAGCGAACTGAGGGATGAGTCTCTGGTTGTGATTCTTCAGACCATTCCGTTGGCGAATTTATCGTCAGGATATCCAGAAGTCCTGCCATAGAAAGAACAGCCATAACAGGAGGTTGTACCGATTCGAGAATTAATTCAATTTCTTGCTTGGTGGCAGTTTTGTAAATACCAATGAGTGCGCCTAGACCACTACTATCCATGAACTTGGTTTGAGCAAAATTAAGCACTATTTTTTGAGGCGGCTGCTCTCGTTGAAATAATGCCTCTCCCATACCTTTGAACGTAACTGCTTCTAATACCGTAAGACGTTCTGGTAAATCAATTATGGACTCTTTGTCAGATAGAGATAATGATGAAAAATCAGTTTTCTGTGATGGAGTAGTCATTAATTCTCGATTATTCAGTTTGTGGGTTTAATCCTATTTTCCTATAAGTTAGTACCGCATAGTTTATGCAAGCCATCAAATATGATGTCTCCAAGCGCTTAAACTTTTGTTGATCATGGACTTATAGCGGTCTAGATAAGAAATTTCTATAGATTACATCAATAACTCATTATCTAATACAAACTACAATCTACGCAATGTTTCTAGTATATTTCATGTTAGAAGATCTTAATATAATGACAAAGCAATGGGAGATGCTGAAGATAGAAATTTTATCAGTGAACAGTGAACAGTAAACAGTGAACAGTTATTTTTTTTTACTGAGTCTAATACTCTAGCTTCTTTAAGCTGTATGTCTCAGTTGCGCGTGAGGCGTGCTGCCCTAAAGGATACCGCTTTGCACGCCCCGAAGGTAGTCCTTTAGGATAAGGTTTCCTCAGCATACGCAATCACGTAAGAAGGGTTTCAATCACCAATTGGGACCTGATAACTGATAGCTGATAACTGCTAACTGATTGATACGCATTACCCATTACCCAAATTTAAATACGATTTTCTCTTCTGCCGCCAATCGGTGCACCTTGAGGATTATTCATCTGATTTTTAGCTTTAGAAGCGCTGCGTCTGAGAGATTGTAAACGTTCTTCGTATTTTTTCCTTTGACGACGACTAGGAGTTTGTTCGATGAGAGTTTTTAAGGCGCTGCCTAGACTTTTATAAGCATTGGGAAGAGAATAGCCAAAGCGAGTAGCTAATATAATTGCCTTTTCGTCAGCTTCGATCGCGTCTACCAAAGTTTTTTCATTATTATTTTTCTGCCAGAGACGATAACCAGAAATCCCGCATAAGGCCAAAGCAAGCAATAAGAGGAGACCATCTTGTACCCAAAGCTCTCCCACGGCACCACCTAACCCAATTGCTAAAGCAGCCATTTCCCAACCTTCACGGGGAATTGAATCGTTTTGAATCCTGGCGACCTCATGCCAAAACAATAAGTTACGCTGATCGATTGCTAAGTTATCCCATTTTGGTAGATCTGTTTGAATTTCAATCTCATCTTTACCCAATTCTTCACTACGAATCAGGGGAGGATTAACTTCTGTAGTTCCTTCAACAATCACCCAACTTTGTAGCTCAGGAGGTAATAAGGTTTTCAAACGCCTTAATTCATTGATTTCTGCTCTAGCAGAGGAGGTTGCATAACTCATATATGGATTAGATTCTGATTATTTCAGCTTCTTCGATAATTTATTCCCCTATAATATCGAAATTTTGATTTTAGGTTGGCAAACTACAGCAATTACCAAATAATGAGTTTGCAGATAAACTAGGAAAGAATTTTTAGGATCTCAGTTTATATGACTAGCTTTGTGAAAAAATATCTAGAATATTTATTTTTGTTAATTTTGGGTTTTATCTTAAGTCTATTTATAGCGCAAGCTAATGCTGTTTATGCTCAGACCGCAGTGCAGTCCGCAATTATCGCTCAGTTAAATAATGTTCCTGATGCTGCGAGTACAGTATCTCAAGTCAACTTATTCCAGGCAATCGTACTCGGATTTGTTCAGGGAGCAACTGAATTCATTCCGATCAGTAGCACGGCCCATCTCAAAGCTGTACCCGTGTTTTTGGGCTGGGGAGATCCGGGTGTGGCTTTTAGTGCCATTATTCAATTGGGCAGTATTGCAGCGGTTTTATCCTATTTCTGGGACGATCTGGCTGAAATTACGACAGGAATGGTCAAAGCTGTTGTCAAATCCGATTATGATTCTCAGAATTTTTGGTTGGCCGTGGGGATTGCGGTAGGGACAATTCCGATTGTGATTTGTGGTTTGGGAATTAAACTTTTTGTACCTGATTTTGATAATTCGCCCCTTAGAAGTATGACTTCGATCGCGATCGCCTCTATTGTTATGGCCTTACTTTTAGCTTTGGCAGAATATATGGGTAATCAGAAACGCAATTTCCAAGATTTAACGACGAAAGATGGTATTATCATTGGTTTTGCTCAGGCTCTAGCAATTATTCCTGGAGTTTCTCGTTCTGGCTCGACCATCACCGCAGGCTTGTTTAATAATATAGATCGCGCAACCGCAGCTCGGTTTTCTTTTTTATTAGGAATTCCAGCGATTACTTTGGCTGGCTTAGTTGAGTTTAAGGATTTATGGGATACGGGGATTAGCAGCACAGAGTTAGTTCCGCTTATTGCTGGCTTGATTTCTTCAGCAATTTTTTCTTATTTAGCGATCGCCTGGCTGATCAAGTTTTTGCAAAAAAGAAGCACTTGGGTTTTTGTTTGGTATCGTCTAGCTTTTGGAATTGTGATTTTAGTGGCTGTGACTAAAGGTTGGCTTTGAACTATTTTTCAGATGAGTGGAATCAATCGCGAAATCTTTCTGGATTCTAGACATATTGCCAAGCATCTACCTGTTACACCACAAGTACAGCGATTACTCAGACGAGGTAGGTCAGCTCATGTTTTTAACGACGAAGCTACAATAACAAGAGTTACTCAAGCTATTATACAAAGAGGAGATTTTATCGGATTCATTCGAGGATATGAACGTTATGGTTTGTTCTTTGCGGATTCAATTGGGTACAGAATCAGTCCGAATGGTGATCCAAGCACTCCGTTGTTTTATGGAGAAATAAAGATTGATGCAGAAAACAAATACCATCCCATCCCCCGTACTCGACCCAGCCAAGAGTGAGTGGGATTTTGTTGAGGTTTGGATTGATCCAATGCTAACACCTCCCTATATTCTGCTCTTACTTGGCAACTCATCGGGTAGTTGTCGAGTCTATGATCCTGCTGAAAATTATAAGGTTGTGTTTACTGGAGCAACCTACAATGAAACTGAAACTTGGTTGTTGGAAGATGAGTACGAACCAATCGAAGGTAGACTTTCAGCATCAGAGTTATGAAATTTTAATTCATCCCAACTCGGAAGATTTACCTGATTTTCTCAGAAACTATCGCACCGATATGATTGCGCGTCGGCGAGATGATGTTGTAGTAATAGAAGTTAATTCACAATTTTAACTTAAATCTTCCTCGACTCAATTTTGTCACTCTAGAAAAAATGAAATATAAAACCTCAATTACACAAAATAAAGAATGTAGAATTATCAGGATTTACAGTTCTGATGACACCATTATCAATGATGGTTCTTACACCAGAAGGGGATTTAGGTTATCTATGCTTCAGAGAAAAATATAAATGGTTAGTGTCTGGTTTTGTAAATTCAGCGATTGCAAAGAATCAAATAGAACTTGACAATCTTATTTATGAAATTGCGGAAAATCTACTAAACATTGATGAATCCTTAAGTGTAAATGTTTCTATTGTAAAACTTTCAAGGACATTATTTGCAAATTGTGAAGAGGAAGATAAATTTATATGAACGTATAACTATGTCAGTCCATCCGACGCGTTCAGCCGTCCGTGACTTCCACATTTTGCTAAAATTTAGACAATTTTTTTGTTAAATATTAATTATGGTTTCTCAATGGAATTATTTCCTCAAAAATATTGGTACCTGGAAAGGATCTTTTACTCATCTTTCGGCTGAAGGAAAAGAAATTAAAGATACGCCCACGGTTATTACTTTTGAAGCTTCGTCAGATAAGCAAGCTGTTCATCAAGTGGTTAATTATGTACCAAAAAATCAACCTGCTTCTAAGGTGAGTGTTGATTATACTCCAGCATCTTTGAGTCGGGATCTAATCTTTTTTGAAGATGGTAGTTTTTGTCGAGGGAATAGTCAATGGAGTGGCTATGGTAATTTTGTGAGTGAATTTGGCTTGATTGAACGCGATCGCCGTTTGCGAACAGTAAATATTTATAATAATTCTACTAACTTAAACCGCATTGTCTTTATCAGAGAGAAATTACCTGATAGCAATACACCAGAAAGACCACAGCTAAAAGTAGAAGATTTATTAGGAGAATGGCAAGGAGAAGCTACTACTATTTATCCTGATTCTAGTGAGGAAAAGATTAGTCAATCTCATCTTAAAATAACTCAAAAAGCTCATGATCAGATCGAACAAGAAATCTCGTTTGGCAATAGAAAAATAACATCTACTGCTAAAATACTTGGTTCTCGTTTGTTATTTGAAAATAGTAACTTACCTATCCAAATCTTACTTTTGCCCGATGGCGGCTCTTGCAATTGTCCTTTAGAAATCAAACCAGGTTACGGCTTTGTGGTGGAATTGGGCTGGCTAGTTAAACCAAATAAAAGACAAAGAATCATGCGAAACTTTGATCAAAAAGGAACTTGGATTAGTTCTACTTTTGTTACAGAAATCAAGATATAAGTTTTCAATGTCAATAAATAAGCAGCAAACTAGTATTAGTTTTAGAGGAGGAGGACAAGTTGGTTCAATGCAAAGTAGTTTCCCTTTTTCCACTTTATTTGTTAACGCTGAAAAACTTACTCTATATTTTAATCTCAATTCTTATGTCTTTTCACCGCAGCAAATTGTCTCTTTTACCAAAAAGCGAAATTCAGTAAAAATAATCCATACTGTAAAAGATTATCCTTCAGAAATTTATTTCATAAGCTCGACATCTAGTTCTAATACAATCAAACGAATTAAGCAAATAGGTTTCGTCCCTTGTGGAAATATTGACAAAACCGTAATCAAAAGAGATTCTCCCTTTCGTAATTCATTTATTAAAATTTTTTATTTATTATGTGTAATCTTTGCTATTCTCTATTCTATTAATTTGTTTAGGCAAAGTTTTGATGCCAGCAATGAGTGTCTTGGAATACAGCTCTGCATAATTTTCCTGATTCCTTTATTATTAATGTCAATAATCACCTATTACCTTCATTATCTCCAGAATTTAATTATTAAGCCAGGCAGATATTTTGGAGAAGTTAAGCATACCTTTACCATGTTTATCGAAATGATAAGTTTTTGTCTAGCTGTATTTAGTACTTGTTTGTTCGGTCAAGAACCAATGACTAGTATTGGTGGTGGTTTAATATTTATTGTAGGATTTATTTTAATTTTTACCATGCCCATTATTAGAGCGAATTATTTAAGTAAAAAACAATTGTAGAGACTTAGCCCTAAAGGATTTCCTTTAAAGGAAAATTCTCGCTCCGGGATCTACAACTATTTCATCTAAGAATTACAGTTTAGAATGTGAGTTAGAATCACCGTACCAAAAATTAGTCACACGACTTGGAAGATTGAGGGTTTCAGGAGAGAATCCGAAAGCTAAAACCCTCATTATTCCGCTGTGAGATGGTCTAACCTTCCAAGTCGTGTAGTCAACCAATAACGAATATCCTTTTTTGATCTTGCCTTTTTTATGAGAATTGGGTGGTTAGATCTCAACAATATTTGATTTAAAGATCATAAATAGAGTATTAAAAAAATACTGGTATAATTACTGACAAACGATAAAATTTCGAGTAAAAAAACTTTATTTCAATAGCTAAAAATAATGAATCCAAAAAAAGATTTTATAAAATCCGAATTCTCGAAAAAGCCAAACGTCAATTTTTTAAATAAGCGATACCTTATTCCTTTGGCTTTAGCTTTTCTAATTGGCTTGGTATCTTGGAGCTTGATAAGAAGAAATGCTCAACCAGGAGTTAATGTTGAACCAGAACCTGATCCTGAACCAATAGTTAATATTGAACCAAAACCTGATCCTGAACCAGAACCTGATCCTGAACCAATAGTTAGTATTGAACCAAAACCTGATCCTGAACCAGAACCTGATCCTGAACCAATAGTTAGTATTGAACCAGAACCTGATCCTGAACCAATAGTTAATATTGAACCAGAACCCGATCCTGAACCAGAAGTTGATATAGTCAAGGAACTTAATAAAGGGATAGACAACCAACACTATAGGACTACTAAGATACCTGATGATGAAATTGTTCAAGGGAAGAAAGGTGATTATTATTGGATAGACATTAAAGATGCTGAGACACTAGAAATTTTATTATTTGAAGCAGGTAGATATAAAATTGGTGGTTTAAATAGAAGATTTGGAGAATCTATTCAGTCTTTCTACTCTGACACAATAGAGCCAATAAAGAACAACGGTAAAAATTGGGATTTGTTTCTTCAAGGCAGTGCAGATTATCTTGGTCATGAAAACTTTCAAGGAGAACTTAAAGATGTTGATTGTCAGCCAGAAGATTTTCGGTCTATTTCGGTTCACCCACCAATTCAGAAAGATTCTACAGATCTCTACAGTATAAAATCCATAGATAAACCTATTCAGAATACAATGTATAAAAATGAACATTTGCCCAATTTAAGAGCAAGATTTATGCAGTGTAAATTACAGCAAATATATGATCTGAAATCAGAAATTTTAGATGGCTATGTTAAAGATCTCATCGGAGAAGAGTATCGAAATGTATATTTAATATTATTTATTGAAAGGAACTCTGTAAAAGCCCAAGAATAAGGTCAAAGCTTAAAAGAATTTCAAGGTTATCTTAATTGTAGGTGACTAGAAAATAAATTAACATCTCTTATTTCTCAGTATATTTTGTATTTTTCTCTTATCGATGATTTATTGGCTTGATTAAATAGCAATTAAGTAAAATCACAGTACCGTGAAAATGGCCTAGTCTTAATAAAAAAAGGGCGAAATAATTTCGCCCTCAATAAAATTTATATTGTTAATTACTTAAGCGGCAACTAGCTCTTTCTGACTCTCGCTAGCTGACAACTCATTCAAAATCGCACTAACATTAGTCTTCGCATCGCCCAAAAGCATTTGAGTATTATCGTTATAGAACAAAGGATTATCAACCCCCGCATAACCAATACCCAGACTACGCTTCATGACTACAACATTCTGAGAATTCCAAACTTCCATCACTGGCATTCCCGCGATCGGACTATCGGGATCATCTAATGCACTAGGATTAACCGTATCATTAGCCCCCACAACCAACACCACATCAGTATCAGAAAGATCATCATTGATCTCATCCATCTCCAATACGATGTCATAGGGAACATTAGCCTCTGCCAACAAAACATTCATATGACCAGGCATTCTTCCCGCTACAGGATGGATACCAAAACGAACTTCCTTGCCACGTTTGCGTAAAATCTTAGTTACATCAGAAACCATATGCTGTGCCTGAGCAACTGCCATACCGTAACCAGGGACAATCACGACAGACTTGGCATCATTCAACAACTCAACAGTCTCTTCGACATTAGTAATAGTTGCTTCACCGTAAGATTTCTTCTCACCGCTACCAGCAGATTTACCACTACCTTCACCGAATCCACCTAAGATTACGCTGATGAAAGAACGATTCATCGCAGCACACATGATGTAACTCAAGATTGCACCACTACTTCCGACTAAAGCCCCAGTAATAATGAGAACGTCATTGGAAAGCATGAAACCTGCTGCCGCCGCTGCCCAACCAGAATAGCTATTGAGCATCGAGATTACCACAGGCATATCCGCGCCACCGATCGCCATGACCAAGTGAATACCCAATACACAGGCAATCCCAGTCATAATCAACAAAGGTTGTAAGCCATTTTCTACTGTCATGAACTGCCAACCTAAATAGACAGAACCTACTAGCATGGCAATATTTAGCAAATGACGCGCAGGTAACATTAAAGGCTTACTGCCAATGATGGCACTGAGCTTACCAAAAGCAATAATCGATCCAGTAAAAGTTACAGCACCGATGAAAACTCCAATGAAGATTTCTATTTCATGGATAGTTGCTTCGGCACCAACTAACCCAGATTCAGGTTGTAAGTAATTAGCAAAGCCGACTAAAACTGCCGCTAAACCAACAAAACTATGTAAGATTGCTACTAATTCAGGCATGGAAGTCATTGCAACCCGCGCAGCCAATATAGAGCCAATGATTGCTCCAGGGATAATGGCAGCCGCTAAAGTGGTGTATCCGGTAACTTGAGAAGTTAAAGCCGTAGCAATTAACGCGATCGCCATACCGACAATGCCGAAGACATTACCTTTACGGGCCGATTCCTGGTTGGACAAGCCTCCCAGGCTGAGAATAAACAAGGCACTAGCAGCTATATAAGCCACTGTTAGTAAATTATTTGTCATGAATTTAATAGATGAAGAGTTAGAAAGTCAAAAGTCAGTAGAGACGTTGCATGCAACGTCTGTACAAAAATAGTTTGAGAATATTAACCATTAGCAATTAGCAATTAGCAATTAGCTATTTCTGAAACATTTTGAGCATTCTTTGAGTTACCAAGAAACCACCAGAAATATTAATAGTTCCGACTAGAATCGCGATCGCGCCTAAAATCACAGTTGGCGATGTCAACTCACCAGAAATCTGTAACATTCCGCCGAGAATAATAATCCCACTAATGGCATTAGTCACACTCATCAAAGGAGTATGCAAAGCTGGGGTTACATTCCAAATAACTTGCCAACCCACAAAACAGGCCAAAACAAAAACTGTAAAGTGAGATAAGAAAGATTCAGGTGCACCTACACCAATTCCGACTAAAGCCAAAGTAGCGAAGGCAATCCACAGCAAGCCGCTAGATTTCTTCTCTTCTTTCTGTTCTGCAACCGCGGCAGTTGCCGCAGCTTTTTTCGGAGGAGGAGTCGGCGAAGGATTTTCAATTTTTGGTGGCGGCCAAGTAATCTTGCCTTCATGTAAAACTAGAGCACCACGAACTACTTGATCTTCATAATCAACCTTATAATCTTCTGCACCACCCATATCTTTGAGTAGATGCCAGAGATTTGTGCCATAAAGTTGACTAGATTGGGCAGCCATCCGCGAAGGTAAATCTGTCAAACCAATAATGGTTACACCTTTATATTTATAAACCTCATTTGGTCTAGTAACTTCACAGTTACCGCCTTGCTCCGCTGCTAAATCGACAATAACAGAACCTTCTTTCATCGATTCCACCATGTCAGTCAATATCAACTTAGGTGCGGGACGACCAGGGATCAATGCAGTAGTGATAATAATATCGAGTTCTTTAGCCTGTTCTCTAAACAAGGCCATTTCTGCATCGATAAATTCTTTACTCATGGTCTTGGCGTAACCACCAGCGCCAGTACCATCTTCCTCAAATTCTAATTCCAGGAATTCTGCACCTAGACTTTCTACTTGCTCTTTGACTACAGGACGAGTATCAAAAGCTCGCACGATCGCGCCTAAACTTCTGGCTGCACCGATCGCGGCTAATCCGGCTACCCCAGCACCAATGACCATCACTTTCGCTGGTGGCACTTTACCTGCAGCGGTAATCTGCCCAGTAAAGAAACGTCCAAAATTATTCGCCGCCTCAATCACAGCCCGATATCCTGCAATATTTGCCATCGAGGACAGAGCATCCATTTTTTGGGCACGACTAATCCGGGGAATCGCATCCATTGCCAAAACTGTTGTTTGGCGCTCGGCTAATTTCTTGAGCAAATCTTCGTTCTGCGCTGGCCAAATAAAACTAATGATGGTTTTGCCAACTGGTAGATTTTCAACTTCTTCTCCTTGAGGTGCCCGGACTTTGAGGATTATATTTGCTTTTTCCCACAAATCTTGAGCATTAGGAATAATCTTGCAGCCTGCGTTTTCGTAAGCTTCGTCAGAGAAATTAGCAGCCTCTCCAGCACCAGATTGAATTAAGACGTCAAATCCTAATTTTTGCAGCTTTTTGACTGTATCTGGGGTCGCTGCGACACGAGCCTCATTCTCGAAGATTTCTTGGGGAATCCCAATTGTATTTGGCGGATGCTGCTGTTTACCCGCTTCCGCCTCTCTTGTAATGGTTGCTGTCATGAATGCTCCTATAAGTTGAGGGAACTACAAAAAGCAAATTAAGTCTTATCACCAGATACATCCATATAGTAGACATTAGACAATAATAAATATTAATTAAGATATC
>JBCCYD010000088.1:0-16908 GCA_039190385.1 Cyanobacteria bacterium P01_F01_bin.143
CCAACAGCAGATGAGAATTTTGTTTGAGAATAGTTGCGATCGCATCCTTAAAAGTAGACATTGCCTGTTCAGGAAGCGTGTTCTGAGTCAAAGTAAAGGGAATAGTAGCCCGGCACATTGTCTCCGGCAACATATAATTCACCACTGTCTTGTCGTTAATCACACTATTAGGCATTAATATCGTATTACCAGAAGCCGTTTTAATATGCGTTGCCCGCCAAGTAATATCAGTAACATAGCCTTGAATTTCTTCATCACGAATCTCAATATAATCTCCTACCTTAAAGGTTTGTTCCAAATTAATTGCTAGACCCGAAAAAATATTAGAAATATTAATTTGAATTGCCAAACCAATAATCGTCAATGCCAACCCCGAAGTTGCCAATAAACTTGTTAATGGTCGATTAAATACATAGGCAACTATAGAGTAAAAAGTCAGCAGATAAATTATGGTCAGAATCATACGACTCAATAAGGTAGGAATTGGTCGTCCCGTCTTTTTCGCTAAAGGCTGCCAAAAGAAAAGTTCCAAAGCTTGTCCCACAAAATAAGCCCCGACAATCCACCATGAAGTATCAAAGAGTAAAATTATCCACTCAATATACTTTCTGTGAACTAATTGCTCTAAAGATTGAATCAGAATTATTTCTGTCGAAAATAACAAGATGAGGCTAGAAGCCAGGCTTGCCAACCAAGTAATATATCTGTAAAATCCAAGCTTTCTATGTATTTTTTTTACCAGTAAAAAGCCAATAATTAACACTGCTAAAACAAATAAATAAATAGCGCTAAAGCCACTAATTGTTCTGCGAAAACTAAATTGTTCTTGGGCTATAGTAATAGCGAGATTAAACCGAGAAAACTGGGCATCTACTCCTCGGTTGGTTAATACTCTAGGATTGCCTAAAGTCTCTTGTTCAGTGGCATCTTGAAAAAAGGTTGCTTGTTTGATATTCCAACCAGTTTCAGAGCTGAGAACATGATCATCTTGTAAAATTTCTACCAAAGATTTATTCGTGATTGTACTTAGTCCTAGAGAATCAATGACATAAAGCAGATGGCTTTGGCTAATTTGATCGTTGATGAAATTGACCCCGAGGATATGTTCTCCAAAATTGCGACTATACTCTAGAAAGTCAAGGTTAAAAGTACCACTAACCCGATATAAATCGTAGGCAACATGATTTTTCACTTCTTCTATGACTGGCTGACCTAATTCAATATTACCAACTACATTGAGAAAGTGAATATCAGCAATAGGTGGATGAATATGGGAATCTTCTGGAAAACGATAACGAAACCAGAGATCAAAGTCCATCTCAAAAGTTTTTTGTTCTAGATCCAGATTATAAATATGACGAGGACGAATACCCGTATAGACCACATCAGTTCGGTTGAGAAATTGGTCCCCAAATTGAACAATCCAACCTTCTGCTAAATCTGCTGCCAATTCATCTTTTGATTTGGCAACAGTTATCGGTGTCAATTGCTCTAGAGCAGAAACTAATTGATTATTTACCGTAACACCAATAACGATGCTTTGATTACTGTCTCCCTCAGCATCGAAGTAAATAGGACCATTAACTCCCTCAACCGCATTTTCTAAGGAATTCATCAGCGTCAGCTCATTGCGGACTTGTCGACGTTCTTGGTCTAACATCTTAGGATTTCCCGTCACTCCTGCTCTGGCGATCGCGGCTACGGCAGCTTTTGCCGAATTGTAAAAGGTTACTGCCACCCAACTGGGTTCTTGATCATATTTATTAATAAAATTGGTCTTAAATTCCTGAGCTGATTCGCCTAAAACATCAAAAAGAACTTGGGAAACAGAATAAACTCCATTGGTAAAATATCCTGGATGTTTCTCTTCTTCAGGATAGTCACCAAAGCGTTGAACAAAGGTTCCTGCGCTGAGACTATCTCCCCCCACAATAGGATAAGATAGACCTTGGCGTTTAATGGCAGTGATGATTTTTACCGCTGTATCTTCAACTGCTAGCACCACGATCGCCCCAACATCTTCTGGTTTGATAACTGCTAATTCTTCTCCTAGGGTCTCAATTTTTCTCTGGCGCTCATTTTCATTTTCCGCGGCAATATCCCACTTATTTTGGATTGTAACTTGATATTTTGTGGCTCCTTGAGCAAAAGCTTTTCTAATAGAATTACTATAGGCCTCATCGGAATCATAAATCAGAGATACGGTAGAGTAACCTAGAACATCCTGAAGATAAAATGCCAAGAAACTCATTTGCGAAGATCCATTCAAAAGAGTACGAAAATACCAATCATTATCATTGGTCACTTCATTGGCCGTCGCACTACCAGTAATTGCTGGGATCCCAAACTCTTGGTAAATTTTTCCTGCCGCGAGTGAAGCACTGCTATAGTAATGACCTAAAACAACTAGAGAATTACTGTTTTGGACAATTTCTTGGGCAACCTCTCGGGCTTGCTCTGGATTATTGCCATCATTAAAAACTTCAATTTTGAGCTTCTGACCGTTGATTCCTCCAGTTTGATTAACTTCTGCAATATATTCTTCAGCTCCTTTAATCGCTTGATATACACCAATGTCGATGGGTTCATCTATTCCCACAGAAAGAGCAATCACCAAAGGATCTTCTTGAAATAATGAATGCCCTAAGGATAAAGCAAGAATCAGAGAGAGGAAAAAAAGAATTATTCCCCAAACTAATCTGAATCTAGGTAATTTATTTTGCACAAATAGGATTACTGGTCTAATATTCATCCCCACGGGTTAACTCAATATTTTCTTTTTGTAAATATTTTATGACATTCTGTACCACAAGATTTTGGATTTGTTCAAAATTAGTATCTGTCAAGAGACTTTGAGGATTATTCGCCAAAGTTGCGATCGCAGATGAAATTGCATGACGAAAAGTCTTCATTTTTAGGACTACCTGAAATTATTTATATTTTCTTTGCAGAAATATACTAAATATTAAGCAGTAATTCAACAAATGCAGTGATAAAGGTAATGTATTTTGTAAAAGATTCTAAATAATTTGCGACGCGAAATATCCCACAACCTTTATATCGTAGTGATCTACGATATTTACTGTCAATTGTCGGAAACAAGTTTCTAGTCTCAAGAATACTCGTTTAATGAATTCATGACTTATTTACTCGTTCCTATACATCTTGATGCTTTATTTTTAAACCGAGAGCAGCCTGTAATAGGTTCAATGGCAGACTTTAGCCTTCTTCCTTATTTTGATGGTAAGCAGTTTCAGAATAGAGATACCCCCTATGTGAGCGACTCCATTCTTTCAGATCCACTGGGACAACCGGATTTAGTTCTAAAGAGGGGAATACATTTGCACTGGGCTTTACCTGATGCTTTAACCAAGGGAAACCATGATCCAGACAAAGATGGATTTTCATTTCCTGCCGTTCCCAACCGTTGGTTAATTACCCGCAAGTCTTCTGGGATGGTACAAGAGCGTTGGATAGTAGAAAGTGACTATCTTCATCCTGAAGGCGTCGATGTAAAAGATTCAGTTACCATCGCTTATAATCCCCAAGAAAAAGAATATCAGCCTTTTCGCTATTTAGGACGAGCGTTATCTTTGCAGGATTGGCAAAACAAAGATAGTACAGAAGATCAATATCTGGAAGTTCTTACAGCTGTAGGTGCATCTGACTATGTGAAAGGCTTGGATAATGTTAGGGCGATGTTCACAGCTCTTTATCCTAATGCTCGAAGTACCTTTGGTTTTTATGATCGCAATTTTGATGATGGTACAGTTCCAGTAGGATTGGAGTATGAAGTACTTGGTTGGTATAGTAACCCAGAGCAAGATGCTTTGAGTGCTTGGATTAAGACACAAGGTGAGCAGTCTGAAGATGCTTTAATAGAAGCTTTAAGATCAGATTTCAAATGGACATTAGAACTTAAGGATCAGGAATTTCCTCAGCAATTGGTCTGTTATGCCAAGTTAGCTTTTGATCAAAATGGCAAAATTGCCAATCCCGATCCAAATCTCTATTCTTCTCCTAATCTGACAATCGGTAATACAGCTATTGAAGCCCTCTCCGCTTATTTAGCTAATGGGATAGATCCTACTAACAGAAAAATTATTGAAGAACAGTTAGAAGCCCTGCAACTACTCCGTAAGTTAGACTCAAAGATGGTGGATATTGGCTCTAAATTTAAGGAATTTCGCCATACTAAAGGTTTTCGTCCATCTTCAGGAGGCATAGTATATTCCATTGAGCCAGATAAATCTCAGCAAACTATTGATAATAAGACAACAGGCGAACTTGAACTTTCTGCTTTACCCATTGATTTAGCGACTCAATTAGATAATCTCAATCGTAAAGTAAAAGAGTATTTTCTCCTCACTCAAGAAATTCAGAGCGATCGCCAGCAAATCTTTTCAGATTGGTGTAAGTATTTATTCTCTAAATATAATGACGAAGTTGTCAATTCTTGGGCGGATAGTGACTCTATTTTGGATTTGATCCAAAAGACTGATTTGCCTAAATTTAAGGCCACCGAGAAAAAGCTAGATTCTGCCAAAAAACAATCAGATAAAGCTCTACAAGGCGTGACCAAAAAGTTAAATGCATTTAATAAAAGCCAAGGTAAGAATCTTACCCTAGAACAACTACCAGTTAAAGAGTATTATCAACCCCAGGATCCGGTAATTTTAATGACTGGAGATAGCGTTAAACCAAGTCAACGTCATGGGCAAGATGGAAGATTACGCAAAGATGATTTGCTTTTATGTGAGTTGCTAACAGAAGAGCTAGATCTAGAGAAATTGACACAAGAAACTTTAAAGGCGATCGCAGCTAAAATTAAAGCCATTGAGATTCAAAGCAGTATCGGGATTACCACTTGGACTCAACAACCTTGGAATCCCTTGATGTTAGCTTGGAAGGTTGAATTTTTCCCTGATGCTAAAGCAGAAGATGATTTTGAGAATCTTGATAGTGATACTTATTCAGCGACTATTATTAACAATCACTATGAATTACCTTTAAATGCACCTGAATTAAAACTCAAGCAAGGGCGTGTTTTTTCTCCTACTACGAATATTTATCGTGGTTTTAGTGCCTTATCTGATCATAGTAATAGCCATTTTCTGCAAGAGATAGCAGCATATCTCAACCGTCAACTGCAATTGGAGCAAGCAGATCCTGTCATTTATCTGGATGAAAATATAGTCTCAATTAGAGAAAAATATGAGCAAGAGCAGAATTTTATTAACGATAAAGTTCGAGCGAAAGATGCAATTTATACAATGTTGAGAGCCTATGAGAAGTTAAAACACACTTACGCTTTATCGCAAACTTTAGGCGGCTTAAATGAGGCATTATTAACTGCCCACCAAGCAATGCAATTACCGATTGACGATCCTCTTGGTGATGAATCCATCAAGCCTATTGTTGAGGAAATCCTTGCAGCTATCGGGGATAGTGGCGTTGGTTTAGCACCTTATCCCAATGACTTTAATCCTTTAAGAGCAGGAACAATGCAAATTATTAGTTTGCGTTTAATTGACAGTTTTGGTCAAGTTTTAGACTTACGAGACTTAAATAGCTTAACCTCCCATAACATCCTTACCAGTGAGCTGTTACGCAGTCCTGTCAGTAGTCACCCCATTTATTTACCACCAAGACTTGCCCAACCTGCTCGATTAAATTTTCAATGGTTATCTGCCCAGGATGGTAAACAAGAAGTTAGTGCCCACCCTGCTATGACTCCTGTTTGCGGTTGGATTATGCCGAATAATTTGGATAATAATTTGATGGTGTACGATGCCGATGGCAACGGTTTAGGGTTGATTAATAGTGAATCTCAATGGCAAATAATGCCCGGTAGTGCTCAGGGTGTTGCCATAGAGGATATTCGCAATGTCTATTTACAAAGAGTGGTGCAATTTTGTATTGGGCAAAAAAATAATTTTATGAATGCCTTTATTACAGCTTTAGACAATTCCTTAGAAGCTATTGATCCAGAAAGTTTTGCCAGCCATGAAGCCTTAGCATTATTAATTGGCAGACCTTTGGCTGTGGTGAGAGCCTCTATTGACTTAGAAGTCATGGGTTTACCAGCTTCAGCGCAAAATGAACAAGGTTTAGCAAAAGCTTTAGAAATTGGTAGTCATGGTGATGGAGGTTTTAGTGATGTCACCTTTCCCATTCGCATCGGCGAATATTTGCAGTTTAATGATGGCTTAGTTGGCTATTGGCCTGAAGATCTTACTGGAAGTATGAGTAGTAAGGAGTTTTTTGCTCCTCAAAGTAAGCGAGTTAATCATGATAATATTCGCACTCATATTGATGGAGATGTCCATATTCAGCAGTCTATTAATGGGAAACCCCAAACTATGACAATGCTTCTCGATCCTCGGGGTGTGGTTCATGCTACTAGCGGAATTTTACCGACTCAAGAGCTTTTTATTCACACCGATCATTATGCTAAGGCGTTAAAAAATATCCAAGCAGTCTTTTCTACTTCGCCTTTGTTGATGGAGCAAGGAAAAGTGGAAATTCCTTTGCCAAAAGAGGCTGGTTATACCTGGTCTTGGATGCAAAAAGTATCTCAGGAAGATGGGCAAGACACTTGGACAGAAACCAGTGATATTAAACATGTGCAGTTAAACGCATCTTTTGCGGATAAACAAACTCTACAAGGAGGTTGGTTGAAGTTAAAACCGGTTAATGAGTAATGAGTAATGAGTAATAAGTAAAAAAAATAATGGAAAACCCACTCGATTTTTTTCTCTATTACACAGAAGAGAAATCTAATCTAAATAGCCTTTTTTTTCAATCGGAAACAACTGTAGATCCAGTTATTCTGGAGATCAAAAATCAAACGACGAATAAAGTCAGCTTGACAAAGCCCCAGGCGAAGACTGAAGTAAGTGCTGATAATTGTCATCTAAAAATATCTTTACCCAAAGCCGCATTAGCCGATCCGACTATTATCAAGGCGAAGGATAAAAATTGGTCATTAGTGATGGCTGAAGATGATGCTAATTATGATTTTTACTTACTGTATCGTCTAGGGCGAATCTTAACCGGAACTTCTAAAGATAAACCCCTCACCGTCACTTTAGAGAATTTTTTAATCAGTCCAGATTTTGAAGATGAGACGATTCAAATTCTTTTTACCTATGGAGCTTTAATTCATCAGGATGGAAAAGCTATTGAAACCGATGGCGTTTACGCCTTTGAAAACCAAACCGTAACAATTAACAACATGCCTAATTCTGCTGCTACCAAAAATAGTAAAACTGTTAAAGCTGGTGTACCTCTCTACGCTAGTTTTGCCAGTACATCTTCTGTGCTTAATGATGGGATTACCCCAAATCAATTGGTTTTAAGAATAGTCAATGTTTCTGGAGAAACCCTAAGTTTAGATGAGGAAGGGGAATTAACCCTCAACTTTGATTATGGCGATAAGGATCAAAGTTATGCCTTAGCTACAGAAGGACAAATGCATGGTTTTGAAGTGGCGGTAGATGACGTCAAAAATTGGCAAGTACATCCTAAACCCACTGCTAATAGTCCTGTTTCTTGGTCAATTAAACCCAAATCTGAAGCTGTAACCCTTCCACCACGAGGAGCGATTGAAATTACTGTTTCTAGTATCGTTACAGGACATGGGACTGGAGGATCTAATCTCTATTTAGGGTACAAAAATTTTGGTGGTTATGGTGATGGAGAATTGGTCGTAACTATTGAGAAAAACTCACTTCTCTTTAGTTCTAGTAGTGGAGATGATGGTAGTCAAATTGCTACAGAACGAGTTTATTACGATTCTGCCTATATTTTAGAGCTTGATGAAGGTGCTATCCCTCCACCGCCTCCTAAGCCTTCTGCACCTGTTGTTGTAGAGGAAGTGGAAGAAGAAATAAGTAATGGAGTAATTGAATTTGATGGAACAAGTAACTTCATTGCTCTTGCCAATAATATTAAAATTACTGGCCCCTTCACTTTGGAAGCTTGGATTTGCCCTTCATTAGTTAAAAAGCAAGGAGATCCTCTTTTCGGTATATTAGCTCCTAATGAACAATTTCGCAGTGGTGCTCCGTTTTTTTGCTTTCGTAATGATTTACTAGTAGGAGGTTTTTCTAATCATGAATTATATGCTTCAACAACAAGTGATCAATTTCAAGTTGGTGAATGGTATCACGTAGCTATTACTTTTGACGGTCGAACTGTAGTAGTATATCGCAATGGAGTTGAGTTGGACTCTAAAGATTGTACAGAAGCACCTAAAAATGAGCCATTGAATCGTATTGGTGTTATACGTTGGAATACTGATAACTTTTTTCCAGGTAAAATTTCAGAGGTGAGAGTTTGGGCAATAGCGAAAACTGAAGAAGAACTTAAGTCGACGATGAGAAAACGTCTGAAAGGAAATGAAGATAGACTTGTCGGCTATTGGCAACTAAACGAAATTAAAGATGGAAAAGTTAAAGACCTTACATCCAACGGTAATGATGGCACAATCTGTGGAGCAAAACTTGTCGAAGCTCCAGACTTAGATTTAAAACCACTTCCTAAACCCAAACCCAAAGCTAAACCTCAACCTAAGATAATTCTCCCACCTCAACCAGCACCACCCATCACCAATCTCGCCAAAAAAGGTCAAATCGACTTAATGAGTGCTACTACAAACGATGATGTTGGTTTTGCTGCGCCTGCTGTGGGAGTCTTAATTAAGAGTGAGCAGTCTTGGTATTCTCAAGGAGTAACTCCTGGTCAACTACTCCACAGCGTCGCTTTAGCACCTGGAGAAAGTACCAATGTTGCAGTAACGGGACTAACTGCTGTAGATAGCAGCGATCGCAATTCTTTAAATACGATTATTAATGGGGTCGAAACTAATACCACTTTTGATGGTTCTGCCACAAAACAGCAAATAGCCTCTAGTGGTGGAGTTGCCACAATGAACGTTGGTCGTAGCGATGGGGGCAAAAATATCTCTAATCGTAGCAACAGAGATATTACTACTTCTATTCATCAATATGCTAGTCAAATTAGAACTCAAATTCCTCTGATCAGAGAAGGAGTAGGTGCAGGAGATCCAGCGGGTTCAGTTGTTACCAATAATAATAAGATGCACGCCCTTTCAGTGCAGTATTTTGAGGCAGTTCACAACTATCAAGTAGTAACCAAAACTACCCAGTGCGATCGCCTGCTATTCATTCCGATGAAGCCCTTAGACTTAAAGAATCCTGGGGTTATGGCAAAATGTCGAGCGATCGTAGCTCAAGCAAAACAAAAACAAGCAAAATCTTCTCAAATTCAAATTACCAGGAGTATTAACCCCACAACTGTTAATTACTTACCTCCTGACTCGAATCTGATTCCTGAAGGAGAAGGAATTGTTTCATTAAAAATCGCCGGAGAGAAAGTTTATACCATTCCCATTGACCATCCTAAATTAACCAAAATTTCTTGGAAGTTTATTGCCAAAGAAGATGATGAATTTTGGTATCATCCAGAAAGCTCTCCTGGAAATGATACCCATCAGTTTGATCCAGCCATCAACAATTTTTGGTTTGAAAAAGAAAATGAAAATGGCGAATCATCCCAATCGTTAAATTTACCGATTCCTACAGAAATATTGGACAAATGGCGAGAATTTGAGCTGAAATTTCCTGATGTCCCTCTTTGGAAAGGGAATAATTCTCTACATTGTGATTTTGCAATCAAACCTCGCTTCTATAAAAGTCAAGCGCCTGGAACTGCCAAAATTAGCTACTACTATCATGGTAGTTCCGATTTCCATAGCTTGGGTGGAAGTACAAGTAACAGATCTATTGAATCAGGAGAACTGGTACATTTAGTTGATATAACTGATAGAGTGAAAGTTGTTTTCTTGCCACGTCTCCGGCAAGCACCTCACACCAAACCCCATTATCCAAACAAGATTGTGGTTAAGGAAGATACAGGAGAATTTAATAGTAGTGGATGGCAAGGTCCCTACGAAGCTTGGATATTAAGACCAAGTGATCCAGAACCTCAAGTGCAAATTACACTGCATCTCTCCAATGGATCGGAAGAAATTAGCTATACCCATGTTCTGGAATATTCACCAGCCTGGGCAGCAGATAAAACTAGCCTAATTGATTTTGAGATGGCTGGAGAAACTACTAACACAGAAACACCAAACATAGCTGGAGAAGAAGCCGCTAATCCTGTAACATCAACTGTTAATACTACCCAAACCGAAACTATTATTCCTCAAGCTACCCCTCTATCCCTTGCTGAAATAACTGCCGATCCCCTGGCTGCCAGTCAACTAATTTGGGCAAATACCCCACCTGAAACTTGGATTCAAGCTTTTGCCGGACTTAACTATAAAGGAGAATCCGTGAGCGATCGCATTGATCCTAAACCAGCTGCGATCGTCGGTAATTATGTGGGTTTTCGTTGGTATTTTGAAAGCGATCGCAAAAAGTTAGATTGGCTTTTAGAGATGAAACTTTTAGAGAAAGACTTTCGAGCTTGGTTGCAGGCAAATAACTATACTGACACAGATATCGACTTAACCTATGTTAGTAATTCTTTGAAACAAGCTTATCTCAACGAGTTTTTACCAGAAGCAGACAAAGGTACTCAGGAAACCCATGTACCTATTCCCACTGGTGGAATAGTCGGAGATGCAGTGTTAGGTTTATCGAACTGTGCAGAGGAATTAGATCCGACCCGCATCAAAGAGTGATTAGATCAAACACTCCCTAAGAATAATTTGAGGATAACTTCTACTCCCTAATTAATCAATCAAAACTATATAAAGCAGAAAACCTCATGCCTACTGCACAAGCCGAATCCCCAAAAACCATTGTTAAAGAGCAACTTAATGAGGAAAGTTTACAAAAGACAATAACTCATCCTCATGGTACGGAAATTGAGCTGGAATTCAATCTCACTGATGATATTAGTATCACCATTAAAGGTATTACCGAAACTAATAATAAAGGCGAATCAACCTATGTTGGGATTGGTCAAGCAAAGGTAGCTGATCAAGATATTACTATCAGTCTTGGTGATATTATTAAACTCTTTGCCCCAAATTCTTCTTTGCCAGATGCTTTAGATAGAGAAAGTATAAGTTGTGAATATATTTTACTAACTTATCAAAGTGGAGAAAATGGAAAATGGATCATAGGAATTGATATTAATTTACAAGCATTAGATATAGCAAATATTCCCCTATTAGGATCATTAATAGAAGAAGGGCTAAATCTGCCTTTAGCGGATGATCTATTGCTTTTGTATGGTTCAAGTACTTTTACCAAAGAAGATCTTGATTTTGTTAATGAACAAATTGGTGAAGATTTACATCAAATAGCTATCCCTGAAAAAGCTAAAAAAACTGATTTGGTTCTTCACCCTGGAATAAATATTTCAGGAAAACTTAAATATAGTGATGACCCCAGTTTGAATCTTTCTCATCAAAAAAATGAGGAAGAAAAAGAAGCCAAAAAAGATCAAGATTCTGCCTTAGATTTAAAAATACTAATTTGGAAAAAAATCCAGAAGAAATTTGGACCATTGAGTGTTGATAAAATCGGAATTAGCTTCGATTTAGAGACCCTAACACTGGGTTTTATGATGGATGCTGGTTTAGATATAGATAATTTTTCTCTGGGAGTAGAAGACTTAAGTATCAGTAGTCCTCTAAATGAGTTTACACCATCTGTCGATTTTGAAGCGATCGCTATTACCTTTAAAAAACCAGATCTCAATATTGCTGGCGTTTTAGTCAAATTCCACGGCAAAGATGATCAAGAAGAAGAATACACCGAATATATTGGTGAGCTAAAACTTGATATTGGAGAACAAGTTAATATCTTAGGAATTGGTGGTTTTGCAGAATATGATAAACAAGCATCTTTCTTTGGTTATGCTTTTTTAGGCTATCCAATCCCCATTGAACCACCTGACATTGTAATTGAAGGTTTTGCTCTTGGTTTCGGATTTAATCAGGGTATTCATGCACCTTCAGCTGACGAATTAGAAGATTTTCCTTTGATTACTGAAGTTATGTCGATGAGTAGTTCTAGGAAAAAAGGAACTACTCAATCTGGCGAAGGAGAAGAAGCAGAAACCAAAGCTGAAAGCGAAGAAGTTACAGAAGAGGAAAAAGACAATACTAAAAAAGCTGAAGACGAAAAAGGTGCAGAAAACGAAGAAGAAGAAGAAGAAAGTGCAGCTGAAAAACTCCTCAAAGAATTTACATCTCTCAATAAATACGTATTCCCTAATATACACACTTATTTTGGGGCTGCGGGAATTAAAGCTAACTTTGCACAGCATGTAGATGCTTTTGTTTTACTAATGTTAGAAGGGGGTAATCGTTGGGAATTAGACCTTTTTGGCATGGTTGCCATGGACTTTCCCCCTCCTGAAGTTAGTAATGCTGACGCACCTAAAATTGCCCATATTGGGGCATCTTTAGTGGCGACGATTGCACCTTCTGATGGTTATATCGGCATTGCGGCGAATATTACTAGTGATTCCTATATTATTTCTAAAGATTGCATTCAACCCACTGGTGGTGTGGCTCTATATTCCTGGTATGGCGGTGAGCATGCTGGCGACTTTATTATTACTATAGGTGGTTATAATCCTTACTTTAATAAACCTTCTTACTACCCTAAAGTTACTCGTATCCTCTCTGTGATACCGTTACCTGGAGTACCGCCTATGTATCTTCAGGCAAGAATATATGTAGCTCTCTGTGCCCATGCTATTATGGCAGGCTTAGATACCAGTCAATCAATCACCATGGGTGTTGCAACAATTTCTTTTGAACTTGGAGTAGATCTCCTCATTGGCTGGAAACCTTTTCACTATGATCTAAGCATCTATATCGCTATCACTGTTTCTGCTCAGCTGTGGGTTTTCCACGTTAGTATCCAAGTCGGAGCTTATCTCCATATTTGGGGTCCTGAATTTAGTGGTAGTGTGATCTTTAAAGCTGGGCCCCTTACCCTTGGGTTTGCCTTCGGTGCCAATGCTTCTCCTAATGCTCAACCTATTAGTTGGAAAGAGTTTAGAGGCTCATTTTTGCCAGCGGACGATGTGATTTGTACAGCTCAGATTAATGATGGATTAGTAAAAGAGGTTAAACAAGTTAATAAGCCTCCATTGAAGGTTGTTAATGCTAAAAATATGAAGATTATGTTATCTTCTCGGATTCCTACTAAGGAAGTAGCTATTGGAAATGAATCGCTTCAAACAATAGCAGATACAAATACTAATTTTGGTATTGCACCTATGGGTTTAAGTTCTAGTGAGTTGAAAAGTTTTCAAACTATTAAAGTGACTCGTAAAGGTTATGAGGAAACGGTAGAAGACGATTTTAGTTTTACTCCCGTTAAGCGACGATTTGCGAAAGGACAATGGGGAGAATCAACTAAACCTAGTTTAAATGAAGAAAAGTTTGTGGAAAATGCCCTATCTGGTTTTATTGTTACTCCAAAAAAAGAACCGACTCCAGGAAAAACCCATGATCTAGAAACTAAAAAACTAAAGTTTGAATCAACGGATCTTAATTATGGTTGGGAATCAGTGGAATCTTTTAGTGATATTCCAATTTCTTCTAATGAAAAAGAATTGTTAAGCGCTTTAGGCTTTTAAATAGATATTTTACTACTAACTATTCAAGACTTGATCGCATAGTAAACGCACTCCTACATTTTTATCATTAATAGCTAATAATCATGTCTCAGACCAATACAATTCAAAATCAAGCTGGCAATGTACAAGCTACCAAAGTTCAATTTATTCAATATCACCAACCAGGATTACAGGATGGGGAATATCAAATTGATGTAACAAAAACTATTGAAGCGACTAATGGTAGTATTCCAAAAACTTCTTATAAGCAATCTCTTAAATTTGCGGTATCTGGTGAAAGGTTTTCTCTTAATCCCCGTGAAATTAAAGAGGTGTTTCCTCCACAAAGTAATTTAGGAGATCATTCCAATGTTTTTCCTCATATCCTTATAACTCGAAGCACTCTACCTTGGGAAAGGTCTGCGATCGCAGAACAAAAAGAACTTCCTTGGTTAGTAGTATTATTATTTGATGAATCGGAAAAACCAACAAAAAAGGTTTTAACTTTAGAGCAATTAAAAAAAACTTCTACAAAACAGTTTCCTAAATTCGACTATGAAATTTCCCAACATCCTGAAGATTTAGTAACAGTAATTGATATACCAAAAAAATTATTAAAAACCATAATGCCTTCTACTAAAGAATTGGCATTATTGACCCATGTACGTCAAGGTTTAGATGAAAAAGATCAATCTCTTGGTAATGAATTTGCCGTGATTTTTGGAAATCGTTTGCCAAAGTCTGGAAATAAAGCGATCGCTCATTTAGTTTCTGTAGAAAATCGCTATACAAAACAAGGTTTTAATTTTTCAGGAACGGGAGAAACAATTAGATTAGTTACTTTAAAAAATTGGTGGTTTTCTTGCACAGATAAGAATGAATGTTTTGAGCAATTACTTCTTAATATAGATCAAACTCCCAATACCCTACGTTTACCAGAAAATAGTAACCCTGATGTTGAACGTTATTTCAAAAATGGATATGTTCCTTTACGACACCATACTTTAAAAGGAACTGATACTATTTCTTGGTATCGTAGCCCACTCATTACAGGAAATAGTACTCAAGATATTTCTTTACCTGCAAGATCCTCAGATGAATTAATAATTAAGAATATTTATAACAAACTAATTGATGTTTCCTACTCTGCTGCTTGGGAATTAGGAAGATTACTTACTCTGCAAAGTAAAAAAGTTTCTGTGGATTTATTTAATTGGAAGCGGAGTCATAGTCACAACTTTCAACAAAAAGAAGAGACTTTATTTCATTTACCTCTCAAACCAACAGAAGACATTGGGGATGATTATCATAGTGCTAATAGTTTAAATAATTGGTTTCAAGAATTAAGTTTATTAAAAAATATTCCCTTTCACTATCTTGTGCCAGATGAAAAAATGCTTCCAGTAGAATCGATTAGATTTTTTCAAATCGAGCAAGCTTGGGTTAATTGTCTTTTGGATGGAGCTTTTAGCATTGGTCGAGTAACAACTGCTGACTATAAGCTAGATCAGAAGTTAAAGAATAAACTCCTCAATGCCAAAAGAGCAAGTTGGGGATTTTTACTAAGGTCTGATGTGGTTGCTGGTTGGCCCTCTCTAATCGTCGATTCTGGCGCTGATGGAGTTGCTTCTCAACTATTAAGAATGGAGCGCCTATCTGACCATATTTTATTCTGTATCTTCTCTGGCATACCCACAACAGTTAATATTCATCTCAAAGCTGAGAGTCTTCATTTTGGAGTAGAAGAAATAGATGTCAATACTTATCAGAAAAGACTACGAGATGCTGAGGGTAATCTAGGCACTGAGGGCATTCCCATTCCTTGGAAATCTCCAGAAAGTATGCGAGTTGTTGATATTGCAAATCTTGCTAAAACTTTAAATACTTCAACCTCTGCCGATTTTGCTTTGGAAATGATTGAGGGGGTCCCTAAAGTAAGATTCAATCTTATTAGTTAAACTTAGCCTCAATAATTCATAATCATCTATTTAAAAAAAGTAGTAGACCGTCGTATCCTTGGTTGCTCAAATTTGTAATTTAATACCATTAAGAGAACTAGTCCATAAATAACTCAAACCAAAAAAATCAGCAACGACATAAGGAGGTAAAACCGTTGGGTCGAGAACACTTATTCTTCAGGACTTGTCCCTATTACCTACGTCCCTCAAGCAGAGCTTAATCTTCATCGCCACGAGCTAACTCAATATGAGCTTTGTGTAAATATTCTAGTACGGTTTGAATCACAAGATGTTGAATTTGTTCAAAATTTGTCTTGGCTGGAATATACCAGAATTTTAATTCATAAATAATCCCTAGAGAGTTGGTTCCGCCGAACAAGATTTCTGGGGTCGGTTCAGCCAACAGCAGATGAGAATTTTGTTTGAGAATAGTTGCGATCGCATCCTTAAAAGTAGACATTGCCTGTTCAGGAAGCGTGTTCTGAGTCAAAGTAAAGGGAATAGTAGCCCGGCACATTGTCTCTGGCAACATATAGTTCACCACTGTCTTGTCGTTAATCACACTATTAGGCATTAATATCGTATTGCCAGAAGCCGTTTTAATATGCGTTGCCCGCCAAGTAATATCAGCAACATAGCCCTGAATTCCTTCATCACTAATTTCAATATAGTCTCCAACTTTAAAGGTTTGTTCCAAATTAATTGCTAGACCCGAAAAAATATTGGAAATATTAATTTGAATTGCCAAACCAATAATCGTCAATGCCAACCCCGAAGTCGCCAATAAACTTGTTAATGGTCGATTAAACACATAGGCAACTATGGAGTAAAAAGTTAGCAGGTAAATTATGGTCAGAACCATTCGACTCAATAAGGTAGGAATTGGTCGTCCCGTCTTTTCGCTAAAGGCTGCCACAAGAAAAGCTTTAAAGCTTGCCCTAAAAAATAAGCCCCGGCAACCCACCATAAAATATCAAAGAGTAAAATAATAAATTCGAGATATTTCCCACGCGTTAATTGTTTGAGGACTTGAATCAGAATTATTTCCGTCGCAAATAATAAAATAAAGCTGGAGACAAGACTTGAGAGCCAAATGCTTTTTTCGGAAAGCCTCACCTTACTAAAATGTTTTTTAAACCTCAATGCTCCAATAATTGCGATCGCTAAGATAAATAAATAAATGGCACTAGAAAAGCCGATGGTCCGGCGAAAATTTATTTGATCTCGGCCAATAACAATAGCTAAGTTAAACCTAGAAAACTGAGCACTGACTCCTTGATTGGTTATTACTCTAGGATCTCCTAGGGTTTCTTGTTTAGTTGAATCTTGGAAA
>JBCCYD010000089.1:0-16841 GCA_039190385.1 Cyanobacteria bacterium P01_F01_bin.143
ATTCTGAGCTGATTGAGCAAGCATTCACTGGTGACTTACGAGAACGGCACCAATCCTTACGCTGTCCTAGCGCAAAGTTCCAAACAGATCGACAAATATCTAATGTCTTTTCGATATCCCAAATCTGTTCTTTTGTGGGCTGTAATTTATACTCGTAATTTATTGTTAGCATGTAGCTATTATAGCTTACATACAAAAAATTAGTGTGTAAAGATTTAGTTCAGTTAATATATCGAGAATATTACGTCGCCTTTAGGACGGGGTTTTAGACCCATGATTTTGGATAAATTGGAGCATTCTTAAAGTAATCACTCAATGCTAAGTTGCGCTCAATTTTCCCATCTAGCCACTGCACCAACTCGAACCATCCCACCATCAATCACTTGAGCAGAAGCACCACCAGCCCAGTTCGGATATAAAGCTGCTTTGAGACCGGGAAAAACCTCATCCATTCTTTCACAAGGTTTTGTTTCGGTAAAAATCCTCACTCGACATTCATCAAGCAAGAGAATTCTTTTCCGCGTATTGGCCAGATCCAAACCACGCACCATGATATTAGCTCGTCGAGCAGATGGATCAATTGTGGCTCCTAATTCTTCCATAATTCCTTCCCACACCGCAGCATCAAGAATTGTCACCTGCCGCCGCCCACCTTGGTTGGCATTGCCCACTAATCCTTTTCCGGCAATCATTTCAGCACATTCCACCGCATCCATAGGAGCGCGTTTGCCTCTTTTAATCCATATCGCTTCAATTTGTCCAGTTTCCATGTTTATTCATCCTTATTCCATTCTTTTGATTTTTCCGCTACTTTCAAAATAGGTTTGGGTTTATTGGGATATTTCTCAGGCACTAAAGATAACTGATGATATTTATCATCCGATTCTCCTCTTCTTCTTTGAGAAGTTCTCTCTTCACTAGTATCTTCGGTTACTACTTCATAGAGAATCGCTTGTTTATTAGGGGTTGAACCTTTCCGCAAAACCCTGCCCAATCGCTGAATATATTCTCTAGTTGAACCAGTTCCCGATAAAATAATCGCAATCCTGGCATCAGGAACATCCACACCTTCATTCAGAACATGGGAAGCTACTAATGTTTTATAATCTCCAGCTTTGAATCTTTGCAAAATATCATGACGTTCTTTAACCGCAGTTTGATAGGTAATTGCAGGAATTAAAAACTCCTGGGAAACTCGATAAACAGTGGCATTATCATTAGTAAAAATTAAAATTCTTTCGGGATAATGTTTACTAATTAAATCAATTAGGACTCTGATTTTTGCATCAGTTCCTAAAGCAATATCTTTGGCTTGACGATGGGCTAACATTGCCATTCTGCCCTGCTGCGATCGCGCACTAGCTTGGACGAATAATTGCCAACCTTGCAAACTGCCGAGAGAAATATTCGATTGTCGCAAAAACTTATTTCGAGTCGCGATCGCATTATCATAGCTCTCTCGTTCTTTTTCTGATAATTTCACCTTAATCTGAACAACTTTATGGGATGCGAGGGTATTACCCGAAAGCTCTTGAGCTGTTTTACGATAGACGATTTTGCCAATGAGGGTATCGAGAAATTTGTGAGTACCATCACTGCGCTCTGGAGTTGCCGTCAAACCCAAACGATAGGGCGCGATCGCATATTCAGCAATCACTTTAAAAAAATCTGTTGGTAAATGATGGCATTCATCAAAAATCAGCAAAGCATATTTATTGCCCAAATTTTCCGCATTAATCGCTGCACTGTGATAGGTAGCAATTAAGATTGGAGTGCGATCGCGCGAACCTCCTCCCAGTAAACCCACTTCCACATCAGGAAAAGCCGCTTCAATCTGGGCATACCATTGATGCATCAAATCCAAAGTTGGCACCACAACTAAGGTGGTTCGCGGAGTTGCCTCCATTGCTAATTGAGCCAGATAGGTTTTGCCCGCTGCAGTTGGCAAGACAACTACACCTTGTCTTTCTCCTAATTTCCAAGCTTGCAGAGCTTCCTTTTGATGGATAAATGGCTCGTATTGAAAACTCGGTTTGAGGGTTAGAGAATAAAATTCTTTGGCCTCGTCGGTAAAATCCTTTTCGTCAGCTTGGAGAGCTTCGATTAGAGGACGATAGTAAATAGCAGGAATGCGAAACTTTTCAATGCGATCATCCCAAGTTGCAAAATCGAGCCAAGATCTTCCCCTTGGTGGCGGATGGAGAATTAGGGTACCGCGATCGAATTTTAATCGGGGAATTCGAGGCATGTCTTCAGTGATCAGTTAACAGTTAACAGTTATCAGTTTCTGATGGTAATGTCAAAAGCTGATTAAATTCTCGTAAAGCAACGCTAGAACCGACTTGCCATGCTCGATCAACATATTGCGGGATAGTTTGTTTAACGGGAAAATCAGGGAAAATTTGACTTTTATCTGTTTCCCAATAGCTATTATCTTGAAATTGATATATCTTTAGTTCTCCTTGCTTATAAATCCAAACTTCAGGAATAGCTAAAGGAATATAGTCATTAATCCGAGTAAAAGATGTGACATCGATTTCTATTGCTAAATCTGGTGGAGGATCGATATTCAAATCCAACTTTTCTTTGCCCAATATCGCTTGATAATTATCAATATAAAAACAAACATCAGGTTCTAATCCTGCTTCTTTGCCTCGTCTTAATGTTATGGGGTGAAAACCTTCCCAATCTCGACTTTGATAAAGTAACAATGCTTTGACAAGATCGGCAATGATATCTATTTCTTTGCCGTGTTTTGGTAAAGGACTCATAAGTAAAATATTCTGCTCTCGAAGACGAATTCGAGGGATGGAGCGATCGCAAAGTTGTGCTAAAAGTTCTTCATAATCATCTATTGTTCCAGGAAACTGCAACAAAGTTCCAGGAGGAAGATCAATTTTTTCTCGGGTAATAGTTGGCAACATTTTCTTGATTAATCACAATTTAAGAAAGTTGATTAGTTTCGCTAATGATTTTTAGTCTTACTATCTGTTCGCCGCTTTCATCTAATTTAACTTCAATAGTGTCAGTAGATAAAGTTTCTAAACAAGTTAGCAGCGATCGCAGATGGGGATTGGAAGCCCCAGTTTCTACATAAAGGCGATCGGCGTATTTCCCCATTTTCTTCCAGGTCGTATACAGTTTACCGACAATTTGCTCGATATTTGTCGCTTGCTTAACCAAATCCGCTGCCGTATTCACACAACCTAATCTCAAAGCTTCGTCTAAGGCTAATTCCATATCCACACTGCCATCTCGGATTGTTTGTACTTGAGCCGCAGAATCTAAATATTTAGCCAAATTTTTCGCTTCAGTGGTCATTAATTTGACAGTATCAATATCAGGATTTTCGGCAACTTCTTTCTTAATTTCTGATAAATGAAGATCGGGTAATTTTTCTAATTCTCTGACCAAAGGTGCCAAATGCTTTGCCGGTAATACACCTTCGGCGGCTTTGTCTTTTACTTCTTCGGGTAATAACTCTGAACTCATCGCAGTCCATTCATCCGAAAGTTGCTTAACTTCTCTCCGGGTAATGCGATCGCCTTTCTGAGCGGCTTCACTGACTAATTTTTGTACTTCCGGCTCGGCTTTGGCTGTTTCAACAAAAGCTCGTTTACTAAAATTATTAATTGTATCGGGATCTAATTGTCCTTCGGCTAAGAGAGTATCGGCACTATTTGCCAGTTGAATCAGGGCATAGGCTTGAGATTTACTGATCTCGCGATTTTTTAGCCAATTGAGAAAACCTGTTCCTCTGCCTTCTCCACCTATTTTCTCGCGATCGCGAACGGCTCGCATGATTCGCCCTCGCCAAATATCAGTTTGTAAATCAAAGCGATCGCAAATCTGCCAAATCGTGTCTAATTGTTCTTGAAATTCACCTTCGAGTATGGCCTCATCCTCAGGATCAGGCAAATTAAAGTTAAAATCGACAGGAGTCTCTAGGGCCGCTATTATTTCTTCTTGCGCTACAGGCATATTGTCCATCAATAAATAATCATCAAGAACTAAGACAGCCGGATTATTATGACATGATTCTCTGTCTTTTGCTCAACTCGCGCGACGCGTAGCTAGTCCTTTCGATACTTTTATTAACTAAAAGTATCGAAAAAATAACATTTATAATGTAGGTTTAATTACGGATTTTGATAACGATTCCATATCGAGAGATATGGTACTTTCACTTAGTTTAGATAAATTACCGTCCGAATTAAGTAAGTATTCATTTTTTATTCCTTGCAAAAGTTGCCCAGGATTTAAACCAGAGTGTAAAACTAATCCTAAACAACCTGAAACGATATAAATGAACCCGTAAAATCCTAATATAAGGTTGTTAACGATAGTAGATATTAATGCTGCTGCTATCACCAATATCCAACATATACCAGCAACTTCTTTGATTCCTAGCCATGAGAGCACTATCGATGCTGCTAAAAGAGCAGTTATAATTGAATCTTTTCCATTTCCGCCCATTGCCAGTTCAATAAATGAGGCAAAAACCAACATGATGAGTATGAATGAAATTATAGTGTAAACTGACTTATTCCATTTCAGAATACCTCTCATGTACAGTGGAGAAGTTAGAAGTATAGCAAGTAAAGACGATACAAACCCTGGCTGAAAACTCACATGACTATCCCAGAGCCATCCACGCTGAGTATATTCAAAGAATGACATCATACCTGATAAAAATAAAAATATTAATGAGACCAGTCTAAGTTTTGTTTTATCTAGCTCCTTGTCATCTACCAAAAAAGATACAAATTTTTCACCCGTTTTTACCGAGAGAAGTTTTTTAATAAGTTTCATGTTTGAATACCGATGTTAGAGAAGAATTAATAAAATTTCTAGTCAAGGAAAAATTAAGATGAGTTGCTTTTCTGCCAAAATTTATCTTTGCTAAGTCCAATTTATGGAAGGAAGAGCAATTTTCGCTCGGTGCTTTATGACTATTTCCATAACTTTTTTTTAAGATTCCAGAATTTTAATATTTTTGAAAACTAACTACTTAATTATAAAAAAATTACAGGATATTACTATTTTATAGTATGAGACTATTGAAGTAATGTAAGATACAGTCCACAATCGATCGCAATTCCCATACTGCCAATGAACCCCGACTACTTGGAGAGGATACTCAATGCTCGTGTCTATGATGTTGCCCAAGAATCCCCTCTAGAATATGCCCCCAATCTTTCAACCAGATTAAACAATAAACTTTTCCTCAAACGCGAAGATCTCCAATCGGTTTTTTCCTTCAAACTTAGAGGGGCCTACAATAAAATGGCGCAACTATCTCCCGATCTCCTCAAACAAGGAGTAATTGCCGCCTCCGCAGGAAACCATGCCCAGGGAGTTGCCCTCGCCGCAAAAAAATTAGGCACCACAGCAATTATTGTCATGCCTGTAACCACGCCCACCATGAAGGTTAATGCAGTAGCAACTGGTGGTGGACAAGTAGTTTTGCACGGCAATAGCTATGATGATGCTTGTGCCCATGCCCGTCAGCTAGCAGAAGAGAAAAACTTAACTTTTATCCATCCCTTTGATGATCCTGATGTGATCGCAGGACAGGGAACCATTGGCATGGAGATTTTAAGACAATATCAAAAACCAATTGATGCGATTTTTCTGGCGATCGGTGGTGGTGGTCTGATTTCGGGAGTAGCCGCATATATCAAAAGATTACGCCCAGAAATTAAAATTATTGGCGTCGAACCTGTAGATTCTGATGCTATGTCCCAATCCTTACGAAAAGGATATAGAGTAACCTTGCCTCAGGTAGGTTTGTTTGCTGATGGGGTTGCCGTAAAACATGTGGGAGCAGAAACTTTTCGGCTTTGTCGACAATATGTTGATGAGATTATTCTCGTTTCGACCGATGATACCTGTGCAGCGATTAAGGATGTATTTGAAGATACCCGTTCGATTTTAGAACCAGCCGGAGCCTTGGCGATCGCGGGAGTGAAAGCTTACGTTGAGCGAGAACAAGTTAGCGATCAAACTTTCATTTCCGTCGCTTGTGGGGCAAATATGAATTTTGATCGTCTTCGTTTTGTTGCCGAAAGAGCAGAATTTGGCGAAAGAAGAGAAGCTATTTTTTCCGTAACTATTCCGGAAGAAAGAGGAAGTTTCCGTAAATTTTGCAATTGTATTGGCAAACATAATCTGAGTGAATTTAACTATCGCATTGCCGAAGAAAAACAGGCTCATATTTTTGTCGGAGTGCAAATTCAAAATCGGGTTGATGCCGAAAATATTGCCACAACTTTTCAAGAAAATGGCTTTGCAACTATCGATCTTACCGATGATGAATTAGCAAAGATGCATCTGCGTCATATGGTTGGTGGTCGCTCTTCTTTAGCAGAAAATGAATTACTATATCGTTTTGAATTTCCTGAACGTCCCGGAGCCTTAATGGATTTTCTAAATTCTATGAGTCCTAATTGGAATATTAGTTTATTTCACTATCGAAATAATGGTTCAGACTATGGACGTATTGCCATTGGTGTACAAGTTCCACCAGATGAGATGAGTCAATGGCAAGCTTTTCTGGATACTCTTGGTTATCCCTATTGGGATGAAAGTGCTAATCCTGCTTACAAATTGTTTTTATAGGAAACTAACTTGAATGTTACAAAAAATTAGAGTATGCGATCACATTACCTAAATTCTTACAAGGTAAAATTATATACAAGTGTTATTGCCTTACAAAACAGCTAAAAAATATTTAAATAAAACAATATCATGACAAAGGTTTCGCATCAAAAGTCAGAGATTATTCTTACGGAAAGAGGATTAACCATTTCAGGAACTAGAATTACTCTTTATGACGTGATAGATCTATTGAAAGCTGAATATCCACCAAAGTTAGTTCGCGATAAATTTAACCTTACAGACGAACAAATTGATGCTGTATTATCCTATATTGAGGAGAATCAAACCCAAATAGAAAAAGAGTATCAAGAAGTATTGCAGGCTAGGGAAGAAATTTATCAGTATTGGGCAGATAGAAATCGTGAACATTTTGATCACATTGCTAAAATGCCTCATAAACCAGAATTAGAGTCTCTCTGGAAAAAACTTGAAGAACAAAAAGCCAGACGAGCTTCTGAAATTTGATGATTATCCTAGTTGATTACAATCTTGATGGATATACTCCTATATTTCTTGGTATCTTGACTAAACGTGGCTGGCTAGAGCTTATATCTATTCGTTTTATTACTTTAAAAGAAGCTGGATTATCTATGGATATTAGCGATCGCACTTTATGGCGTTTTGCTCAGTCCAATAAAATGATAATTTTTACTGCTAATCGCAACATGAAAGGAAAAGACTCATTAGAGCAAGTAATACGTGAAGAAAATACAGTAACTTCATTGCCTGTAGTTACTATCGGAGCTCTTGATCGTCTTGATGAGTTTGACTATCGAGAAAGATGTGTAGATCGAATGATTGAAATTGCCCTAGATATTGAAAATTATAAGGGAGTAGGCCGATTATTTATTCCCTAATTGTTGGAATATTTATTGGTTTGAAATGTTCTAGCCAATAAAAACTAAAATAAACATTACTTCAGGAAAACTTTGGAAACTTATATATGAATGATTATTTTGCCACAGTCGCTCGTGGATTAGAAGAGATTGCTGCTCAAGAATTAATTTCCTTGGGAGCGCAAGAAGTTAAAACTGATTTTTTAGGAGTTTATTTCCAAGGAGATCAAGAATTACTATATCGAGTTAATCTTTGGTCAAGAATTATTTTTCGAGTTTTAGTAAAAATTGATAAGGTAAAAAGTTTTGACGCCAAAAGTCTTTATAGTAGTGTTCAAAAAATCGATTGGTCAGAATATCTTAATCCGGAAATGACCTTGGCTGTCACCTGTACAGGCAAAAATAAACAACTCAATCATAGTCATTTTACGGCGCTACAAATTAAAAATGCGATCGTTGATCAACAACAAAAACAATATAATAAACGTTCTGATATTGATGCCAAAAATCCTGATCTTTTAGTCAATGCACATATAGATAATAATCGTTGCACTATTAGTCTAGATAGCTCTGGCTCTAGCTTGCATCGTCGAGGATATCGCCCAGCAATGGGACTGGCTCCGCTAAAAGAAACTCTGGCGGCGGCTCTAATTCAAATGACAGATTGGACACCAGAATTACCATTCTTTGATCCTTTATGTGGTTCAGGAACTTTACCCATTGAAGCAGCAATGCAAGCATTGAATATTGCTCCTGGATTATCAAGATCACAATTTGGATTTCAAACCTGGTTAGATTACGATGAAGCTCTCTGGGATAGATTAGTAACTGAAGCTAAAAATCAGCAATTAAAAACACTTGATGTTCCAATTATTGGCAGCGATCGCGATTTTGATATCATTGATCAAGCTTATAATAATGCTGATAACTGTGGCCTAGGCGACCAAATTCAATTTAAGCAACAAGAACTATCTGAAATTCAACCACCAGCAGATAAAGGAATAATTATTTGCAATCCTCCCTACGGCGAAAGATTGGGAACTACAGAAGAGTTGGAAAGTTTATATAAAATGCTAGGTGATATTTTTAAACAAAGATTTAAAGGCTGGACAGCATATATTCTCACAGGAAACAAACAATTAGCAAAAAAAATTGGCCTGCGAACTTCTCGAAGAATTCCTGTTTATAACGGTTCTTTAGCCTGTACTCTATTAAAGTATGAATTATATTAAAATCAGCTATTAGCCTGCTTGACTGACAATATTTTTGAGTCAATCAGGCTATAAGCAATTAGCAATTAGCCATTAGCTATTAGCCATTAGTATTAAAAATTTAAAGCTTCAAAAGCCACACCTTGATTAGTGAAAGCTCCAGATAAATTAGGGTCAGCAAGAATAGCAGTTGTTTCCCCAGGGCCAGCAAAGAGAAAAGTATTATTACTATTATTTTGAAAACGATTAAATTCTATGCCCTGATTTGCTCCGGCACCAAAAAGATAAAACTCAGGAATATCATTACCCGATTCATCAAAACCTTCTGGTTGGAAATTATTTCTTTGATCAGAATTTTCGGCAAAGATCGCATTATATTCTTCGGTACTAACAAACAGAAAAGTCCCAGGGATCGCCAAACTCTGCAAACGGAAGAAAGGCAACAAACCTTCTCCGGGTTCTGTACTAGCGCGAAACGCAGGATTTCCATCACCTTCTAATTCAAAAGTTTGGTTAAAATCAGGATTACTTAAAATAGCATCTCTTTCTGCTTCCCCAACAAAGATATAAGTACCAGTATTAAATGTCGTATTACGGAAACGAAATAAATCAATCGTTTCTTCTGGCGGTTCTACCGTAAAATCGTCTCCGAATAGTACTGCACTACTAGCATTGGGAGTAGTTGCATTATCATCAACTACGGGATTAAAAACAATATCATCAAAACCATCATTGTTTAGATCCGAGACATTAGCCACTCCATTATTAGCTTGGAACCCAGATATTAATAAGGCATTACTATTATCATCAGTTAAATCTATACTCGCAGTAAAAGCTTCTTGGCTACCAAATAAAACATAACTAGTATTATCCTGTTTATCAATTATTAGATCATCAATATTGTCTCCATTGACATCTCCCACATCGGTAATTGTAATGTCATTATTTGCGATCGCGAATCCATTAGTTCCATTCAAACTTGCCAGATCTAAGCTACTACTAAATCCTTGATTGCTACCAAAGACAATACAATAAATGCCAGCAGTATCTAAAACAATCAGATCCTGAATACCATCTCCATTGAGATCCGCAGAAGTTGTGACTTCCACAGGAAAAGGAATAGTAAAACCGTTACTACCATTAAGGCTCGCTAAATCTACATTACTAGGATTATTGCCACCAAAGATAATATCTAATCTATTAGCTCGTAATTGAATAGGATTATTAGCAATAGGAACATTTTGTTGGATTGCTAGTTCGCCAATACCATCTCCATTTAAATCGGGAATGGTAACTCCTGCTAAACGAGAATTGACATCACTATTGCTATCAGTAATGACAAAGCCATTACTTTCATTAACAGTTGTGACATCTACATTATCAGCAAAACTGCCACTACCAAAAAGCACATAATTTTGTGGCAGGTCATTATCGATAAAAATTAAATCATCTATAGTATCACCATTAACATCAATACCTCCATCGTTAAAAATAATCCAACCACCAACAATAAAGCCATTATTGCCATCTAAAGTTGAAATATCTATTTCGGAAGCAAAACTAGGTTGACCAAAAACAATTTTATTAACGGTATTTGTGACATCATCTGTAGTACTTGAAGAGAGGAAAATTAGATCTTCGAGAGTATCACCATTAATATCCCCTTTAAAAGTAAAAGGAGTTAAACTTCCGTTATCGTCAATGATATTAAAACCATTGCTCCCATTCAGCGTTGTGGGGTCAATAGTAGAAGATAAATTGGAATCGCCTAAGATGACAAAATTAATCAGACTATTGGTTGTTAGTTCAAATGAAGTAAGTAGTAAGTCATCAATATTATCTCCATTAACATCAGAAAAGCTATTAAATCCTGTAATAGTGTTATTGATCGCAACACCATTATTTCCATTAATATCTCCTAAGTTGAAATTACGAGGAAATGATCCACTTCCGAAAATGACAAAACTTTCTTGTTCGACTCCCGTATCTCCAATAAAATTTGCTGATTGAATAGGGAGATCGTCGATCCTATCGCCATTGAAATCCCCTTGAGAACTAAAGAAACTTAGATTCAAACTTGATAAAGGGCCTTGAGGAGCATCTAAAAAAGCTTCATCTATTCTGATGCCATCAATAAAAAATCCATTATTGCCATCAATATTGGCTAAATTAAAAGAAAATCTTGCCATAATATTTAACCTCTGTAATTATCATTGATACATTAAAAGTTGATATCAAAAGAAAATAATTTTTTCGATATTCAGTTAAATGCTTTCCACCGTTATAGCAGTAGGGTTAAAAATTGGTAAGATATGCAAAGATTCTACTTTAGTTATTTTGATCTCAGTACCGCTATGGGGAAGTTAGACTTGCTGAATCAACTACAATTAGATAATGATTTATTTGGTTTTGAGATGAGTGCAGCAAATTCGGAAATTAACCCTGTATGGGAACGCTTAGAAAGAGGAAGACAAGCAAAAGCAGCACAAGGCGGATATGTCGGTCATGGTTCTCCCGCCTTTGGGCAAAAGGCTGTTAATGGGGAATTAGTAGATGATCCGAGTGAACAGGAAATCATTGAGTTGATTCGCCGTCATCATAAATCGGGGAAATCTTTACAGCAAATCGCTAACTGGCTTAATGAAAATGGCTATCTAACTAAGCGTGGTAGTCAATGGCGGAAAATTTCTGTTAAGCGCGTATTGGATAGACTTTATGGTAAAAATCCCCGAATCACTGGCGGTAACCGTGCTACATGAATCACTACCACTTGTTTATAGGATAAGGACAAAATTTGTGGAACTCAACCATAATCTTCTCACCACGCCCGATTTGGAGACGACAATAGATCGCCATCCTCTGATTATTGAGCCTGAAACCTCTTTACAAGAAGCGATCGCGCTTATGAGTCAGGCTCGTGGAAGTAGTTGCGTATTAGTAGATCAAGAGTTATCGAAAGAAACATCTGGCCCGAGTCGGGGGCGTTCTAGTTGTGCTTTGGTAATGGAAGACGAGAAAATACTGGGCATCTTAACCGAAAGAGATATTGTGAAACTCACCGCTTCCGCGATCGCATTTGCTGATTTATCCGTCGCCGAAGTGATGACTCACCCTGTAGTAACTCTCAAGGAAAATAATTTTCCTGATATTTTTGCTGTACTGTTTCTCTTTCGTCGCTATCGAATTCGTCATTTACCTTTAGTCGATAGCAATGATCAACTTCTCGGCGTGATTTCTCCCGGGACAGTTCGTGATGCGATGCGACCAGCTAATCTACTTAAATTAAGAAGAGTTGCTGATGTGATGACTCGAAACGTAGTCACGGCGAATCTTGATAACTCAATTAAAGAAATTGCCCAACTAATGGCGGAAAATCGGGTTAGTTGTGTCATTATTGTCTCTGAAGATGCAGAAAGAGATATTAGAAATCCTGTAGGAATTATCACGGAACGAGATATTATTCAATTCCAAACCTTGCAATTATCTTTGGAGCAAATTATGGCAAAACAGGTCATGAGTTCGCCCTTAGTGTTGCTGAGTCCTGAAGATTCTTTGTTAGCTGCTCATCAAGAAATGGAACGGAAGAAAATTCGACGATTAGTTGTTTCTTGGAATTGGGGCAAGGGACTGGGAATTATCACTCAAACAAGTTTGCTAAAAATATTTGATCCCATGGAAATGTATACGGTGATTGAGTCTTTGCAGCGTACGATCAAAAAGTTAGAACAGGAAAATCGAGAGTTATCGAATTCTTCTGATTGAAATTATTGGTAATGCGATCGCGCTTGTTGCTTTTATATTTTCTTAAAATATTATGTAGGCTTAACTTTTGAATATGTTCTATTTTTGACATACTCGTACCTGTCTTCATGACTCATCCATTGCTTTGTACCTACAGTCATTACATCACTAACAGATTCTTCCCAGGAATTATCACTGTCAACACTGTAATGGACTGCCATATCTTTGCTCGATTCTAAAGCAGAATTGTTGTGCAGATTGTTTTGTAAAGCTGAAAGCATAAACTGATTCTCCCGTACCAGGATAAGTTGTCCATCCTAGTCCTATCATCTGAACTTTGTTTTCATAATAGCTTATAGCTGAATCAAGAGCATCAAGTCTAATTAAAGTTCCATCATCATCTCCAACGCAATAATTGAGACTGACTTGGCAAGCGTACCAAATAAGCCAAAAACCCACAGGGTTACAATTTCTGTTTTGTCTTGGCAAACATTCTAAATGCAAAATTTCTAAATATTCGGGAGGGGTAATGTCTCCATAGAACGGATAAAGTGCAAATCTGATTAACCCTAAAAGTTCTTCCCTAAAAGAGAGCTTAATAATTGCCTCGCAGTCAAAATCTGCTTTTTGCCAGAATTCTATCCAATTACAATTCCAGTTGGGAGAATTATCCGAAGGCATATCGTTTTTAGTAGCTTCCTCTAGATATGCAACATCATTTTGAAGAGATCCCCCAACACTTCTACTTTGTACATCGACTCTATAAGAAGGGGTTGCCGTGTTTGTCATCAATTATTTTGAATGTGGATTAATTGCTATAAAATATTTAGTCTATCAAAAATCTACATTAGCATAGACATAAAACAAGAATCGAATCAATGTAGTGATCGCTTACTTTACATTAAGCATTGAGCTAAGTATAAAAGCTATGAAAAATAAAATTATGAGAGTTATTACGTAAAGCGATCGCAGGGTAATAGTTGCGCGATCACGAAGTGCTAGGCTGTGCTTGATCGCGTTTAAGAGAGAATAGCGATCGCATATTAAATGGAGAGTTAATGATTAATTGGAGAATCTTTAGTACAAATAACGAAGAGTTCGACCCCAAATTCATCGGCTTCAATTTCGATTGGTAAATCCCCAAATTTAGAACTAGCAACTAAATTTTCCAGTTGTTCTGCTGAGCGATAAGTAAAATTCCATTCTAAGATATGTTTTAACAATAGGCGATCGGGATTAGAACTATTAAAGTTACCTAAAATTACGGTACCTTTAGGCAAAAGATGGTCATAAATCCAATCCAAAACAACAATGAATTCTTGATCTTGAAGATAATTTCCCATCGTTAAACTATAAATCATTTGCTGAGGAGGAATATTGATATTGCTCGAACCCTGAGCTAGTAAAAAAATATTATCTTGAATAAAAGTAATATGCTCATCAAATTCTAATTTGCGAGATAAATTAGCAGCATAGGCTAACCTTTGGTGATTAGTATCGACACAAGTAACATGAACATTAGGCGGCTCAGCATTAATATAAAGATCCAAAATTTCATTCGCTGAACCACTAGCAATACTTGTTACCGGCATTGGAGTATCACTATTCCAACTAATAGCTAATTCTTTAACCTTTGCAGTTAGAATGCTGCCTCGATTTTTCAAGGCTAAACAAGTAGGAGTCGAGCGAATCCAACGATCTAGATAAATTCCTAAATGTCCATCACCTTCTGGGGCATTTTGGGACAAAATTTCTGTAATATAAGAATCATTATGATAACTACGAGATTTACGAAAAGCTAGATCAATAAAGCTACTAAGCATAAAAAAAGAAAAGGTTTCTCGAAAAACATAAGTGCCGATCGCGTTTTCTTGCTCGCTGTTGTCAATGATTTGTTCTCTCATGGCATTAATCACCATATGACAGACTCGATTAACGATTTCCTGGGCTGATTTGTAAGTTATTGTTTTACTGCGCAAATGCTCTTCAACTTCCAATAAATTCTGTTTAAATAATTCGATTTCGCCAATTAATTCTGGAGGAATATTATCTTGTCCTTGATTGCCTGTTCGTTGGGATTCATAATCAAGGTCACAACCAAATCTTTTCATTAAGCAAGATACTAAAGAAGAAGAAGTCCTGAGCCGAGAAGCAAGATTAGAGGCCAAAGAATGGTAAAACCGAGTTGATAATTCAGAACTAGATTGTAATAAAGAGTTGAGAGCAGTGTTATTGAGAATAAAAACTTCGGATTCTGTTTCCGCGATGACTTTGGCACTAGCTGCTTCTTCTTCTAAAAAAGACATTTCGCCAAATAATTCTCCTGGTTGCAGAAATGCGATCGCAACTCCTGCTCCCAAGGTCGCTCTTTCAACTCGAACCAATCCTTTTTTCAGAAGATACAGTGATTGATAATTACAACCCTCTTGCAGAATTATTGCCCCTTTTTCATAAATAGCAACCTCAGCCTTATCAAAAAACAAACTATAATCATCGCGAGTCAAATATTTTAAGCTACTATTCATAATTAATGGTCAATGCTTAATGGTCAATGTTTAATGATCAATGTTTACTGTTTACAAGCTAAATCCACTCTATCTGTGGGATTTTGAAATAATGATTTTAAGTGATTTTTTCTTGCTTCTGGTGATTCAGTCCCCATATTCCAGAGAGTTTCATAAAAGAAAAATGATACTCCTGCAAAATTTCTTTCTCGGGTAAAGTCTACTTGCTGGCGAATCCGACTAAAGAAGACATTACGACCTTTTAATCCTGATAAAATTCCAATGCTAACGGGAATATGTTCTTTGGCAGCAATAATTTCTGGTTGAGTAAGTTCGGAAATAAAACTCTTCATATTATTCCGATATACTTGGACAATCAATTCTTCAACTAATCCTTTACGTTCCCAAGTTTGCCAATCTAGAAGAAATGATCTTAAAGAAAACCCTTGAGGATTCGGAGATAGGGAAATAATTGCTTGGGAATTAGCTTGTTTAATTGCCTGAAATAATTCTGACATGTAATCAGTTATCTTATCGGCTCGCCACTGAATCCATTGCGGATCTTTGGCATTTTGTGGCGGTAATTGTCCGTTATGTTCCTGTTGATAAAGAGCTACTGTATAGTCGTCGTAACCTAGCTCAGAAGGATAGCCAAAATGATCATCTAGCTGAATACCTTCCACATCATAATTACTAACCAGTTCCACAATTAAATCTGTAATAAACTCCTGGACTTCTGGATGCAGAGGATTGAGCCAAACTCGTTCATGTGTCTTGCCTTCTAACCAGATAGTAGAACCATCGGCTCGCTGAGTTAACCATTCAGGGTGCAGTTGGGCTAAGGTGGAATCGGCAGGAGCCATAAAGCCAAATTCAAACCAGGGAATCACTGCCATTCCTTTTTGATGTCCCTGATCTATTATTTCCTGGAGAACATCTCTGTTTTGTAATCCTGGAGTAGGATCTAGGTTAATTTCTGTTACTTCTTTGGCTACAGCAGAAGGATAGAGAGTGTAACCCCAATTCCAAACCGTGGGATAAAGAGTATTAAAATTCAATTCGGCTAAATTCGCGATCGCTTCTGTGGTATTCTCTCTCGAAAATAGAACATCACTATCAACATTGGTAAGCCAAACACCTCTTACTTCGTTATCTATTTGACAATTGTCTACCTGAGCTACTGTAATATTTTTAGTTAATGTCTGTGACTCAAGAGTCCAACCAGAACCTGTCGTCACAATAATAAATGCAAAGATAAAAAGAAAAATAATCCAGGACCTAGTACCATATCTTTTGCTAAACTCGACTAACTTATCTGCATAGGTATCGTATAACTCACTAACGCTATGTTTCATTTGTCCTGTATCAGAATGTTTTAGATTATGATTTGGTTAAATACCAGAACATAAAGCGAATACGGCTTCTTCCTTCGAATAGATGTTACTTTCATTCCGAAGTTGTCTGGTTGTACTCAAAAATTTATTACTCAATACTAATCAATGTATATTCGTCCCGCAACAGAATCAGATTTAAAAGCGATCGTTGAAATATATAATTCCACAATTGATTCCCGTGTTGCTACGGCAGATATCCATCCTGTAGATGTTGAAAGTCGTTTATCCTGGTTCCATGATCGTGATTTTGCTCGACGTCCTATTTGGGTAGTGGATCTTGACCCGAAGATTGGTAAATTAGAAGACTCGGGCATTGAGAAACTAGGAGAAAGCAAAATTGTTAATTTATTCTCTAGGCGATCGCAAGATAAAATTATCGCCTGGTTAAGTTTTAAAGATTTTTATGGTCGTCCCGCATATAGGTATACAGCAGAGATCAGCATTTATGTGGCGCAGGATTATCGAGGACAGGGAATCGCTGATGGCTTAATGAAA
>JBCCYD010000090.1:0-16793 GCA_039190385.1 Cyanobacteria bacterium P01_F01_bin.143
CCTATCTTTAGGTAAAAGTCTGAATGAATATGGATAAATTAGCCCAAAGTATAATCTTTAAAATCCTTTTAGAGTAAGGATTCTAGGACTTATGGGTAAAGCATAGACCTAATAGACTTGTTGCGTAATAAGATTTGCAACGGCTGAAAAGCTTACCGGATAAGAGTTTCAACTATTCTTTGCTTGAAATCGCTGAATGCTTTGATTAATAAGGGTTCTATTCGTTTTTTGGCTTTAAATCGCAACAAGTCTAATAAATCCTTTTGTAAAGACAAATTATGTAAAAAAATATGATGAAATATGAATATACTTTTATTGGATGCAATAAATTTTCATCAGTACATAAATTTTTATCTGCTTTTGATTATTCCCTGGTATTTGAGCGTAGTTATTGAGGATCAATGGATTAAAAGAAATATCATCGTCATAGAAAATATAAAAGAACCACTAGTGGCTGAATTGATTGGAAGAAAGATATTCTTTGGTATATTCAATGGATTTTCAACGGTTATAACTTATAAAATTTTGTTTTATTTAGATGTTCCAATTGTCAGCAAAGCTTTTTTAAGTTCTTTTATATTTATTTCGGCATTATGGGTATTGTATTTACTATTTATCAGAATTAAATTTAAATCATAAACATGAATATGATGCTTTAAGTCGTCGTACTGCGACTATATTGCCTCTGGGTTCAATGCTCAGAAAATACCTACAAGAAAGCGTAAATATAAAATGTTTTTCTGGCTTCAATAGTGAAATCGTTGAGACAGTAATTATTTTGACTAGATTTTTGAGAATTAAACCGCGTCTACTTTGAAACCCGTAGTTTTCAAAAATGTCATATTGTGAATATGAAACTCCTAAATCCTGGCTCCTGAATCCTTTGTCTCAAAACTCCAGTTTTCTATATGGACGCTGTTTAATAACTTATTCTTTTTTTGCCGACGTACAGAAGGTGAGCTATAATCTCCATAGTATGTTAAGAAAAGTAACAAAAGTATCTTGAAATTTGACTAGCGACCCGCGTTACCCTGTGGGCAGTCTTTTAGGAAATGCAGAGCAGTATCTTTGAGCACGGCTTTAGACGTTTATCCAGAGAACCGATCTGGATAAATCCAGAGCAGAAAGCTGAGCAAGTCCTTAGAACGCGTGGGTTGTGACAAAAGTTTTGAGCTATAAATGTAAAAATACGTGAGGTTGTGTCTCTATGGGATCTGTCGGAATGACAAACGCTACTTTAGAATCTTTAGTCGTCGATTTTTTCAAGCGATCGCAGGGTAAATGGAAATCGCAGCGTCGCTACTACATGCTCAACCAAGAAACCGAACCTCAAGAAGTAGAAAGTTTGCTTGAAATCAGCTTTCTAGAACAGGGAACCCCAGAATTAAGAGAACTCGCCAATCTACACCTATTAGAAGATGAAAATGCCATACTCTGCGGAACCAAAGTAAGCTGGAATAGTAGCTATACCAATCGAAATCGTAAGGCATCCCAAGGCTCTACCAGTTTTGGCATTATTGGCAATAAACTTTATCGCGATCGCGGATTTGCCACCAATAAACCAGTACTCGCAATCTGTTCCTTTACTAATCCCGATATTCTCTGTTTGCGTACCGAATATAGTGGTTCAGTCTTTGAAGAAGAAATAAGATTTATTGGTCATAGCTATCGAACCAGACAAACTATCATTTCCCGTGCTGGCGAAGAAATTACCATTGGTCAATATCTAGAAACCAGAATTGTCGAATAATTGATCATCAACCAGAAACATTTATCCGAATGCTCCGTCATAACTTTTGAACCTGATACAACTGTATGGCGGATATTTTTATATTTATTATTCGTAAAACAGCAAAACTAATTTTATTGAAAATTTTCTTTGATTCTCACGGAGGATAATCATGTCGCTAAAATCTTACTTTAAGCACACAAGTCTATTCCTAGGCATTGCTCTAGCCTTTAGCAGTGGCTCTGTTTCTGCTGCAACTGTTTCTCAACTTAAGGAACTAGGCAATCAAAACCTAGAACAACTACAACAATTAGTAAGCCAAAATCCTCCCGAAGTTATTATTGATACCGATCCTGGCTCTAATAGACCAACTGATCCAACAAGAACCACTAATGCCGATACTAGATTTACCTGTGAATATATTAACGGTGAATATACAGTAATGTATCGTCCCGAAACAAACAATAATTCCTTTCCCTGGGCAATACCCAGTCAATTAGGCGGGGGTTGGACACCTCAAAGACGCTGTGATGAAATTAGTCGTCGTTTGGAATTCTATCGAGAAGATGGCCTATTAGAAATGGCTACAGGCATCGAAAATGGCTATGATACCATTTGCGTTACTACTCAAATCGACCCTACCGACTGTCGCATCGTACTCACTGTTCCTCCTGGCCAAGATCCTCAAATTACCCGTGATCTTGTTTTTGAAAATCTATTGATTGCCGATGATGGCTCACAAACCCAAGGAGTCTATACATTCACGGGCAATGGCAGTGGAATCGACATTTTGGGTGATATCGGCAATATTATCAATGGTCGGGGCAACAATAATTTTTCCTCTCCCGATAAAATTGATCTACGCCCCTTCCTTGCTCCTTCTGATGGGGGAACGGGAGCTCAACTCAAAAATAATAGAAACTATATTCCCACAACTCCTAGCAGTTCCGAACGCAAACCTTCGGTCTTTAGATAGATTTTAAAGATAAAAAAATACTTAAGACAGCTCTAAAAAGTCTTTTTTTCATCCTAACGGAAATGAAGTTTAACCTCGAACTTTATTTCCGCAAATTTTTAGAGGATCTGAGACGATTAAGAATCCGATGAGCAAGTTGCTGAGGAATCACGGGTTTATTCACAAAATCGTTAGCGCCGCTAGCAAATACTTGATTAGAAATATTCTTGTCAGTATGCACGCTCAGAAATAGCACTGGGAGTCGACACCAATAGGTATGAGTTCGCAGAACTTTGCAGAGTTCAATTCCGCTAAGATAGGGCATTTCAATATCTAAAACTAATAAATCAGGAGTTATTGCTTGAAGGACATCCCAGAATTGCCGTGGATCGTCTAGGGTGGTCAATTTAAATCCCCAAGGTTTTAGCAAAGTAGGCAAGATTTTTAATAATTCTATGTCGTCATCAACAATCATAATTTTTTTGCCCACAGAAGAATATTTTAAAGCTTGTTGGCAAACCGAAATAATCTGACCAGCGCTAATTGGTTGAGTGATATAAAATTTTCCTCCATGCCTTGATACTTGTAACCTATCTTGAAAAAGATCGCGATCGGCGACAACTATCACCGGTATCGATGGAGTAAGTAGTTTAAATTCGGCAATTAAATCTAACTTTTCCGATAAGGAATCCTGAGTCGATGAATCCTCCGCAAAAGATATTTTGATCACCACAGCATCGGGAAATTTTTGATTCTTAGCTTGTATTTCATCAAGCCAGATCTTAACCAATTTCGAGGTAGCAATTATTTTGGTACTGATTCCCTGATTTTGCGCTTCGGTAACCAAGTCTTCAGTTAAAAGCTCATTATAGTTGATAATTAATAAAAAAGGGGAGTTTTCTGAAAGTTTTTCGGTTAATTGACTAGTAATATCTTGTTGTTTGCTTAATTCTTGACGTAGAGACTGCAATTTGGCGTGTAATTGTAATATTTCCGTGTAATTAAGATCTTTTTGTAATAATTTCTCTAGTTCTTTTGCCAGTTGAGAAGCTCTATCTAAACCAAATTGACCTAAATTACCTGCCAAACTATGGGCAACCACAATTGCTGATACGCGATCGCAAGTCTCTAAATTACCAACCTGAAGCGATTCTACAGCCTGGGACAAAATTTTCAATTGCTTTTCTCTTTTGGGCTGATATTTTTCCCAAATAGAAGTCAAAGCAGCTATATGTTGAGCTCTTTTATCTGTTGTCGGCTCTAGCTCTATAGATTCTTGAGGATAGTTAATGAGCGAATTATCTATTACCTCACTATTATTCATAAAAGGCTTTAGACAATAACCTTGTCCTCTGATAGTAGTAATAAAATCTCTAGGCAAACCAGCTCGTTTTAATTTTTGACGCAAACGCCTCATATGGGAGCGAACTGTCGCATCCGCAGGATATTCTGTAGATGACCAGAGGCGATCAATAATTTCTTCAATACTTAAAACCTCTTGACTATGGCGTAAAAATAATTCTAATAATCGATATTCTTTCGCCCCTAAAGATATCGGTTTTTCCTGATAAGTAACTGTACAATTAGAAGGGTTAAGCTGTAAATTTCCCCAACTCAAAACAGGAAAAAAATCACAGTTCATTCGCCGCAACAAAGCTCTGATTCGCGCCGCCAATTCCTCAATATCAAAAGGTTTACAAATATAGTCATCAGCTCCAGAATCGAGACCTCTAATTTTATTTTGACTACCATCACGAGAAGTTAATAAGATGATAGGATTGTCCAACCCACTATTGCGAAAACGTTGACATAAGGTAATACCATCGAGTTTAGGCAAAGACCAATCAAGAATCATTAAGTCGTAGGGATAGGTAGAGCCATAAATCCAGCCCTGCTCACCATCTTTAGCCACATCGATCGCGTAGTTTTGTTGCTCCAAAGTTCTCGTTAGCAAATCAATTAAAACTTCATCATCATCAACTAATAAAATTCTCATCACTTAAGGGTCTAAATGAAACAACAAAGGTTAAAATTGCCATCCCAATATTTTGGCGATTTGACTCGCCAGGGTCATGGCATTAAATGGTTTAGTAATCACATCAACTACTCCTAGATTTTGAAATTGCTCTTTGGCGATCGCTTGAGTTTTTGCTGTCAAAAAAATTACCGGAATCGCTCTCGTTTTGGCATTAGCTTTTAACTTCGACAAAGTGGTAATACCATCCATATCAGGCATCATGATATCGAGCAAAATAGCATCAGGTTGTTGGTTTTGCGCCAAGTCAATACCTTCAATTCCTGAAGACGCAATATCGACTTGCCAACCCGCTTCAATTTCGATGCCGACCTGCACAACTTCTTGGATAGTTTCTTCATCATCAATTAGTAATATGTTTTTTTCCTTCATGGCCTTTACTCTCTAATTGAATTAGTTCGGGTAAGGTGAAGTAAAAAGTACTGCCTTTGTCTAAACGACTTTTTACCCAAATTTGACCCCCATGTCCTTCCACAATTTGACGGCAAATAGCTAATCCTAAGCCCGTACCTCCTTTTTTTCGCGAATCGGAAGAGTCTACTTGCTGAAACCGCTCAAAGATGGTTTCTAATCGATCTTGAGGAATGCCTTGTCCTTGATCTTGAACCGCAAAGATAATTGATGAGATTTGCTGTTTCTTGCCATTTTTGTGATGACGATTTCTGCTTGCCGATAAAACTATGGTGCTTTTGGGTGGAGAAAACTTAATCGCATTACTCAAAAGATTAGTCAGAGCTTGGACAATATAATCTCGATCTGCCCAGACTACAAAATTATTAGGTTTAACCGAAATCTCAATCGCCTGTTCCTGCGCCAAAGCCTGCATCGTTTGCACTGCTTCGCCAATTAATTTATCAGTGTGAGCGGCTTGTTTATTCATGGTGATTTTGCCCGACTGAATCCTTTGTAAATCCAGCACATTATTCACTAAATGAACCAGGCGTTCAGTTTGTTCATCGGCAATTTGCAGCATTCTTTGCCCTTTATTTGAAAGACTACCTAATTTCCCCGTGGCCAAAATTTTGAGGGAACTGTGAATTGACGTGAGTGGCGTTCTCAGCTCGTGGCTTACAACAGAAATAAATTCATCCTTCATTCTCTCGATCGCCTTGCGATCGCTGATATCACTAGTCAAAGCAAAAAAACCTTGAATAATATCTTTTTCCTGAATATGGGGAATATAAGTCACACTCAGTGAATGCATCGAGCCATCTTGCAGCAGTAGATCTCTTTCATAGGTAACCATTTCCCCCGTAAGAGCTGCTTCGACATAGGGTTGAATCTCCCGATATTCCTCTTCTCCATGGACTTGCAACAAATGGGAATTGCGAATTTCTGGAGGAGATAATCCCAACCACAGCTGATAGGCTTCATTATTGAAACGATAATGCTGTTGCTGATCGACATAGGCAATGAGAACAGGTAAGCCATTGGCAATCAGACGCAACTGCTCTTCACTATGACGCAAAGCGGCTTCTGCTTCTAAGCGATCGCTCATCTCCTGCTGCAAACTTTGATTGGCTTGGCTTAATTTAGCAGTTCGCTCAGCCACCAATCCTTCGAGATTTTCTAGTAATTCCGCTTGAGACAGAGCAATCCCGATTTGATCTGCTAATTGTTGCATTAATTCCAACTCAAAATCTGTCCATTCTCTAGTTGTCTGGCATTGATGAGCAATCAGCAAACCCCAGAGCGGCTCTTCCCCAGGTATCTTATTTTGCACCTGAGCATTTTGCAAAATTGGCACCACTAGCTTAGATTTGATCTCCCATTCGTTCATAAAATCAACCAGACATTCGGCTAAGTTAGCATCGGGCGAATGGACATCAGCGATCGCGATAACTCGTCCTTGAGAATAGAGTTGGCGATAATCTTCGGGAAAAACCTCCTCAGGAAACTTCACCCCCAAAATCGGCTTAAACTCTGGCAGCACCGCCTCACGAATCGGCATCCCCGTACCATTGGCAAAAACCTGATAAATCAACACGCGATCAGCCTGTAAAATTCTTTGGACTTCACTTACCGCTGTTTGCAGAATCTCTTGGAGCTGGAGCGATTGACGAATTTTAAGAGTAACCTCAGCAAATAACTCAACCCTTTGATGATGTAGTTCCAACTCTGCGATCGCAGAAGAAGGACAGCTACTAATATCGCGTAAAATCAATAGGTTATATTTAGGCAATAAATTTTTAACTTGACTATATTCAACAAGCTTATCGGTCCCTGGGCCTAGTTTAATTCTCATTTCTGCTCGATCCTGAACCTTTTGCCAATCCAGAGGTGATGATAAGAAACGAGTAATTACCTTATGCCGTAAATTTTTTCTTTTGCAATTTAGTAACTTACAAGCAGCAGCATTCGCTTCCATTATGCGATCGCGTCGATCCAAAATAATAATCGCTTCTAATGAATTCTTAAATACTGCCTCAAACAATAACTTTTTGTTGGGGGACTTTTTCTTGGAGGATTTTTTGGTTCCCGCCATGATGAGAATATAATTATTTTGTTAAATATTTGTTAAATAACTTTAACCCAAATTAATCTTTCTTAAAATAAAACTCAATAAAATTTCACCAAAATCAATCAAACAACCTAAAATACTGCTTTTAGTAATTTTCAATATTCAAAGGACAATCAAACAGCATTTGTCTCATATAGCGATCTGTCCAGTTCCGACCCAAAGACTTTTCCAAGACTCGTCGTGTTTTATCGTTTTGTTGTTGTTGAGTGCAATAGTAATGTTGACCCAGCAAAATTTGCGCCTTTTGTACTAGAGAAGACAGTGGCGGTTTTGATAAGGCAATTTGGCAATGTAGAGCGAGATATTGCTGAACACGATTAAAAAATAGCTGTTCCTCATCGCGATCGCCTGGACGAACAAACAGACAAAATTCCGAGAAAATTCCACCCCATTCCGGCAACATCCGAGGCTGAGAAAAATTAATTGGCGGGAGATTATGCAAAAAGTCACTGTAGGAATGGGGTAACATGCGATCGCGATTCACCGGCGACAAATCAACGATGGCAGCGCCAATACCCCTAGGACTAGCCACCAGATCAACACCAAATATAGGCAGATCATAATTTGCCCTCGGAAACATCACACAATGTAAAATATCCAAGCGATTGCCAACTTTCGCCAATTCCAGATGGAGCTTACGAAATTGCGTGGTCTGGTAACAAGAATTCTCGATAATCAACTTCTCCCCTTCGAGATTCCCTTCCACATAACCAAGATTTTGCGGAATATCGTAGGGCAATGGCTCCAGATGAGACTGCCATTGATCTTCAATAAAATTCGCTAATTGACGAATCAGTAAATATTGATTTTCTCTTAAAGAAGACTTTATTGTAGTAACCATTATTATAAGATTGCTAATTGCTAATCGCTAATTGCTAATTGCTAATTGCTAATTGCTAATTGCTAATTGATTATGTTTATAAATTTTTGTTTTCGAAATTACTTGAGATAATTTTGTCTACCACCGAGAAAACCCCAATTCCCGCTGCTCACTAGTTAACACATCGCTGGGGGCCTGGGGCGGGCGTAGCGCACCAGTGGGGGGTTTGGGGGGCTAGTCCCCCAATAGCATTTATGGCTTTGATCAATAACCTTAAGGGAAAGCAGAACTCCAAAACCCCCACATCTAATTAATCCTCAGAGTTATTATCCTCAGAAGCAACAGCATCAAGAGGCTTAACCCCAACAATGGTTCCGCCCATCTTGCCAATACGCAACATTTCCTCATTCATGCGGTTGTAAGGAACACGCACAAACACAGAACTACTATTGCGGACAGGATAATCATTCCCGTCATTATTATCGTTTTGCCTTAATCCAGTTACTTCATAAACAAAAACTCGATTTTGAGAAGGTGAACTGGAACTCCCTCCAATCAAAGAACTACCTAACATAAACTCAATATCTCCTTAAATCAGTCACTTATTACCTAGGCCAAAGTAACACTAGCCACTTTACCGCCCATTTTATTAATCCTTTGAAGGGTGGGAGTCAGCTGCTCATAGGTCACCAACAGAGCCCGACTAGCACGACGAACCTTGGGATAACCAGCCAAACTCATACCAGCTATTTCTACCCGATAAATCCGCCCCTGCTTACTCGAACTTCTAAAACTGCGTTCTGGAGTTGCACCTTGCTTAGAATCTTGATAAGCCCAACCATTGGTGCCGCCAGAAGGAGCAACCACCGCCGAAGCCTTATTCTCTGCCAATTCCTTAGCTAAACGGGCCGGTTTGCCAGCTATCTGAGAGCGATCGCTATTGGCATAACCACGATAAAGCTGGAACATTCGCGTAAAACCGACAGTTTTTTGCTGAGTTTGGGTGCTAAAACCTCGGAAATAGGGAACGATATTCTCACCAAAATTTTCCTGATATTCAGCCGAATCGATATAATCATCAATATCAGCCTCAAAACCTTCATTTTGATAAAGATCAAGATGATAAATAAATTCAGATTCATCGTAGGGCGCTCGACCCAAAAGATGCTTGAAATTTAATTCAATGACTCTAGTCTGGAAATTGTCATACAGAAATTTTTTCTTATACAAGTCCGATTTAGCGACCGCTCTGACAAAATCTCTCACACTCAACGAACCATTACTTAACAATGATTCTGTCGCCGTCAAACGCTCAGACAACATTACATAATCATTGCCCAGCACCTGCCGATAAACGGCATTAATAACCGCATTAGCATCATCTTGAGACCAATCGGGACGTAATTCTAGAGGTTTGCGATCGCTAAAAGCAGAAACTCCCAAACGAGATGCTGCTACTGTAATTGCCACGTACTATTTCTCCTTATTTTTTGCTATTAGTTGCCGTCGGATTTACGCTGGAGTCAAACTCTCAACACGACCACCCTGTTTATTTAGTTTCTGCAAAGTTGCCGAAAGTCTTTCGTAGGGCACAACATATTCTTGGAAACTACGACGAATTTGCGGCGAGTTTCCTGGTGCACCTTGAGTTACACGCAAACGATACAAATTACCTCTAGCCGTAGTAGTAGTTCCCGAAAGACAACCTCTACCTCCAGGATTATTCACCGGAGTTGCCGTATTCCGAGCTAAATCATAGGTAAGACGCGCGCTGGTCTTGCCTTGAGCGCGATCGCTATTAGCATAACCCTGATATAACTGGAACATCCGCGTAAAGCCCACAGTTTTCTGCCCTTTCTGTGTGGAAAAACCTCGGTAATAAGGAACAATATTATCGCCAAAACTTTCAGAATATTCAGCCGAATCTATATAAGAATCAATATCAGCCTCAAAACCCTGATTTTGATAGATATCTAAATGCTCGATAATCTCCGATTCATCATAGGGCGCACGACCGAGAATATGCTTAAAATTTAACTCGATAGTCCGAGGATGATAGTTGTTATAGAAAAATTTTGATTTGTATAATTCTGACTTGGCGACTGCTCTGACAAACTCCCGCAAAGAAATCTTGCGATCGCATAATAAAGACTCAGCGCTAGTAATACGCTCGGCTTTCATCAAATGCTCATTACCCAAAAGCTGTCGATAAACTGCTGCGATCGCAACTTTGGCCTCTTCTTGACTCCAATTGAAACGTAGCTCCACATTACTTGTTTCGTCAAAGGCAGAAATTCCCAGACGAGCTGCTGCTGAAATTACCATTGTTTATACTCCTAATTATTTTTATTAAAACTCATATCTATAAGTCATAAGCTCTAGGCCCTAAGCCTATTGAGAATCAACCCAACATAAGCTTAAAGCTTAGAACTTAAAACCTAGAATATGCGTGAAAAACTATTTGGAATTCCCTGAAAATTCCTAGCTAATAATTTTTAGCTTAGGCAGTTAATTGCATAGTCAATATAGGAGTTGGCTTCTACAGCAGGATCGCCACTTAAGCCATGATTAGCTTTGACATACTTAAGAGCTTCTACATACCAGCTAGGAGATAACTCAAAAGTACTATTAATTTCGGCAATACCGGCGATTAAATAGTCATCCATAGGACCAGTTCCTCCAGCCACTAAGCAATAAGTGATCATTCTTAGATAGTAGCCAACATCACGAGCACATTTAGCTTTGCCTTCGGGAGTAGAAGCATAATTAGCTCCAGGCATAGTAGTCGTGTAAGGGAATTTTTGGTAAACAGCATTAGTTGCACCATTAACTAATGAAGATGCTTGACCAGTTAATGATTGAGCAGCCTGAAGGCTAGCATTAGCTTGGCGAAAACGACCAAAAGCTACTTGGATTTCACTACTGCTAAGGAAGCGACCTTGAGAATCGGCGGTTGAGATGGCTTCTGTAATGGGAGTTTTCATTAATTATATACCTCTTGTAATTTATGTTCTTTTTGCTAGCAAATCCTTTAGATAAGCTATTTTCGTGAGTTAAGAAAAAAGTTAGCTAACCGCAGCAGCAGCACGATCAAAGTAGCTAGAAAGCTCAGACATTAGAGAACTGCAATCTCCGTTAGTGATACCTTCTTTACTATTAGCAATCGCGATCGCTGCGTCTTTCATTTTGTTAACGCCTTCTGCAACAGAACCGCCGGGAACTCCCAAAGCCACATAAGTTTCACGTAGACCATTTAGACAACGATCTTCGAGAACACTACCATCGCCAGCAAATGTGGCATAAGTAACATAGCGCAAGACAATTTCCATATCTCTTAGACAAGCAGCCATCCGACGACTTGTATAAGCATTTCCCCCTGGAGAAATTAACTGAGGCTGTTGAGCAAAAAGAGCACGAGCTGCACTAGCAACAATAGTCGAACTATTACTAGTGATGCGATTCACAACATCCATGCGCTTGTTGCTTTCTGCAACCATACTATTAAGAGCGTCAAACTGAGCATTAGTGATATAGTCTCCTCTGGCATCAGCCTGAGAAATTACACGGCCAAAAGCATCTAACATGAATGTTTCTCCTGAATATTAATTATTACCAAAAAATTAGACTTAGGAAACTGAATCCCAACTTCCTATATCCTTAGCCACACAAAAGTTAAAGGAATCAAAGCTTGACACTTGGTGTTCAGTCTTAACTTGGAAAATTAGCTATGGAAGTTTCCGAGTTAGGAAATTCAGTAATTTAGTTTTTTGGACTAAGTTGATTTAACCAAAGTGTTTGTGCAATTCTTGTGCAATTACATCCCTAAATCATGAAGTTTTATTTGCTTTTGTAACAATAGCTTCAACTTTCTTTTTTTCTCGGTATTTAGCCAATAAATCGAGAAATAAGACCTTAAAGCCAATTTCCCACTACGAAGATAATTGAGCTTACCTGGTTTTAGCTGGGGTAATTAAATTAGCTCGTAAAGACTTTAACGTAGTTTCAATTTCTGATTCGGCGATCGCAACTTCTCATGAGGAAATAGATAATGGTTCTCCAAGAGTGCCAACGCGATCGCATTTTGCAAGAGGCGAGAACTGCGGTGATAAGTAGATAGAATCAACTTAAGTAAATTCGTAATTTTTGTTTAATCTCTTCTAAAATTTCTATCTCAATTTGACCTAAATATTTAATCAATCTTCGTTTGTCAAAAGTGTTAGGTTCGATTGCGATGGCCGTACTATCTAAATCAAGACCATTGCTTTGTGTAGCTTGTAGCTGAACTGCTACAGCAGCAAGTTGAGGATTCCTGATTCTTTGGGACGTAATTGGTAATAAAGTTACTTTCTTCCTAACCTTATTAAAATCAGAGCCTGAAATAATCAATCCTGGTCTGGTTTTTCTAATTTCAGTACCAATTGACGGCTCAAAATTTACTATCCAGATACTTCCTTGTCGATAATCGCGCATTCTTCTTCTTGTTCTGTCCAACCGATATCAAGCTCATCTAATAATTTTGCTCCTTCTAACATTTTTGATCTAGTCTGAGCAATAATTTCTTTCTCAATCAGATGACTAATTAAATCACTGCGGTTAGTTATATTAGTACTGCTATCTATTAGTAGATCTATTTGTTCTAACTTATTATCATCTAAATCAATAGAGATCTTTGCCATAGCATTATTTATCTTACTCAGAGTGGTATTGATCCAATTTAACTTAAATTGGAATTGACAATTGGAATTGACTAAACTTTAGTTACTGATTAAGGAATGTTACTTTCGGTTGCTTGGGAAAAATATCCAGAAAGTACACCTAATTACACTGAGGAAAATTTCGTAGATATAACTTGGCGTACTAAAACAGCAGAATATACTACTAAGGCAATTTTATTTGGTTTAAACGAAGCATCACATAAATGTAATCCAGAAAGGCTCTTTAATATTAAATATTATAATTGTATGAGAAAAATCTTCAAAAATCTTTGTTAAAACCTAGTAGTAATCAGCCTATAAAATTTGATAGTAATGGAGATATAAATCTAACTTCATTCAACGAACTTGGAGTAGTTGTAATAGTAGAAAACTCAACAGATGAAAATGGGAATAGTAGGAATATTTTCAAAAGACTAGAGTTACAGAATAAGTCTTTAAATTTAAAGAAATAATCTAATGATCAATTTTTAGATTTATCAATTATTAAAAGTGATTCCAAGATTCTGATTCACTGTGGATTGTCTGATTATAAATATTACTAAAATAAGCTGACTGATTCCCAAAATAGTTAAGCCACGATCACGTATGACAATAATTATTAATCAGACTAGTATTGGTAAGATTCAGCCTTGATCTCCCAATTCCCCTGAAATTTGTCTCACTGGCTGCTGGTTGTTTACTAATCTCGATCAACTTGACACGGTACTGCGCGATCGCATCAGCTCAAGTTATTGAAGCAGAAGTTTGGATTATCAATGAGCAAGGAAATGTCGTGCTGGTGGCTCAAAGTAAATCAGACTTATTAAAATTTCAGTGCTTTTAGCGATCGCGTTTTTGCGAGTCCATTAAATAAATCCTCAAATCTTACAGAGAGCCAAATAAAGAACAAGAATCTGGTTAAATAGTCTAGGTTGCAATCAAATTACAAATCAACCTAAAATGCATTCCCTGTAAGCGTAAATATATAGATAGAGGTAAAAAATGAAAGTTTTTATTCTTGGAGGAGACGGCTTTTGTGGATGGCCAACAGCCCTACATCTGTCTAACGCAGGCCACGAAATCATTATTATAGATAATCTTTCTCGTCGCAATATTGATAATGAACTAGAAGTCAGTTCCCTAACCCCGATTAGTCCCATTGGTCAAAGACTGGCAGCCTGGAAATCTGTAACAGGTAAAGAAATTCAATTCTACAATATCGATATTGCCCAAGAGTATGATCGCCTGATAACTTTGTTGCTCGCAGAAAAACCAGATGCAGTGGTTCATTTTGCTGAACAACGGGCTGCTCCCTACTCGATGAAAAGCTCTAAACATAAGCGTTATACCGTAAATAATAATCTTAATGCTACAAACAATATCCTATGTGCGATCGTTGAAACTGGTTTAGACATTCATTTAGTCCATTTAGGAACTATGGGCGTTTATGGTTACGGGACTGCGGGCATGAAAATCCCGGAAGGCTATCTTGATGTTGAAGTTGTGACCGATACAGGAGAACGCATTCAACAAGAAATCCTCTATCCTGCTAATCCTGGTAGCGTTTACCATATGACCAAAACCCAGGATCAGTTGTTCTTCTACTACTACAACAAGAATGACAGCATTAGGGTTACGGATCTTCACCAAGGGATTGTTTGGGGAACTAATACTCCCGAAACTCTCATGGATGATCGTTTGATTAACCGTTTTGACTATGATGGTGATTATGGTACGGTGCTCAATCGTTTTTTAATGCAAGCTGCGATTAAATATCCCTTAACAGTTCATGGTACGGGGGGACAAACCAGAGCCTTTATTCATATCAAAGATACGGTCCGTTGTGTTCAGTTGGCCTTAGAAAATCCTCCGGCTAAAGGAGAAAGGGTACGTATTCTAAACCAAATGACCGAGACTTATCGAGTTGTTGATTTGGCAAAAACGATCGCCGAGATGACAGGAGCCGAAATTGCCTATCTGGAAAATCCTCGCAACGAAGCATCGGAAAATGAACTATTTGTCAAAAACCAACGTCTTCTGGATTTAGGGCTAGAGCCTACTACTTTAAGTCAAGGATTACTCCAAGAAGTGACCGAAGTTGCAGAAAAATATGCCCATCGATGTGACAAGAGCAAGATCCCTTGTACTTCTTTGTGGAATAAAAAATAATTGACTCAAACGATCGTCGATCGCAATTAATAATCGATGATGTTAGGAATTTTTTGCGGGGAATAAGTTTAAAACTTCAAAGGCGATCGCGTTAATCAAGAATGCGATCGCTTTTTCAAATAGTACATTATCAATAAATTATCAATTAGGAACTATAGTATTTTTATTATTAATTATCCGTACTGGTTTTCAATCAAACTTGCCTTTACTGGCTTTTTTGCTACCGATCATGGTTATAAATCCCTATTTTGTTCTAAACTGAGGATATACAGAATATGCCTAAAATTATATTTCGGGTAATTCCTATTCTAATAACCTTATCTATTATTTAGCGATTATAAGCAAATTAGGTATTATACCAATTCCTAATTTTCAGTTTGATTCCAAATTACTAGTCCTTATTAGACAAAAACTGCTACATCAGTAGTTGCTGCTAATACAATTTCTATTTATATATTTTACAAATTTTTATAGGTATAGCTTATATGAATTGTCCTAATAATTGCCTAAGAGATCGCCTCTCTGTGTTTGTTGATGGCAATAATATGTTTTATGCTCAACAGAAAAATGGTTGGTTTTTTGATCCGAGAAAAGTGCTTGAGTATTTTACTAAAGATCCTACTGTGAACTTGGTTAATGCATTTTGGTACACAGGACTCAAAGATGCTCAGGATCAAAGAGGGTTTCGTGATGCTCTGATTAGTTTGGGCTATACAGTCAGAACCAAAATTCTTAAAGAATATTACGATGATGCGTCAGGTCGTTATTCTCAAAAAGCTAATCTTGATATTGAGATTGTTGTCGATATGTTTAATACTGTCGATCAATATGATAGGGTAATATTATTTAGTGGTGATGGCGATTTTGAACGCGCGATCGAACTTTTGAGATCTAAAAATACTCATATAACTGTTGTTTCGACCGAGGGCATGATCGCCAGAGAGCTCAGGAATGCCACCGATCGCTATATAGATCTTAATGATATTCGTCCTAATATAGAAAAAAGCGATTTCTAACCCGTTATAAAAAGTGCTAGATAGATCCAATACGTTTCTCGTTTAACGTCTGAATGGGAAAATTTTCGCGATCTCATATTTATTAGAACATTGCTTTATAGGAATAAAGCATTATTTGAATTATTCTAGTTGTTTAAAGATAAGACACAAAAACAAAGATTAGATATTTTAGTTGATTTAATTGATAAATCTTATTTATTATGAGTTTTACAGAACTAAATACTATCAATTTTTATAGATAATGCTAGAAATCGAAGAAAAAACTATCTTAAAGCTAGAACAAAATAAAGCAGACTTAGCAGCAGAAAAACTTTTATTACAACATCAGAGCCTTAAACTGCGAGCAATCAGTTTATTAACAATCTTCTTCATTGCAACTTCTTTGATAATTCAAGTATTCGCGATTCTAGAGCGCAATGAACTTGATAGAGAAAAAACTGCCTTAAACTTAATTGCCGAATCTAGTGCAATCTTTAATCAAGAAGAGATTGATAGTGTAGATACTCTCAATTTTCTAGAAATTGTAGCTCTGAGTCATAAGAATAATATTGCCGATAGAACTATGATTGAAGATTATTTCAAGATTACAGCAATAAGTAATGTAACTAAATTAGAAGATTTTATTGAAGAAGTAGATCAGGATAATGGCAATAGAAACTGGAAAAATATCAGAGATTTAGTGAAAAAGTGGCAAGAGTAGAATTAATGACAAATAGTACACAAAATTTCAATCAAATTAGAAACCAAATAATTAAAAGTAATATTTGTTTATGGCTACCGATAATCATTCTAGGCCTTAATAAATCTTTTTTTGAAAGTTCAGCAAAATCAGTACAAGGTTTAATCAGTCTTGC
>JBCCYD010000091.1:0-16789 GCA_039190385.1 Cyanobacteria bacterium P01_F01_bin.143
AGAGATTTTCCCTAATTCTTCTCTACTCCTAGGATTTCATCGATTAATTAGTACTATGAATCAATTTCCTTCATTTTCTCCTTCTGGATAATTTACTTGATTTATTATTCCTTGAACTCGGAGAGTGACAGAAGAGGGATATATCGACACAAAGACTGAAATTGTATGACTTTAGAATCATTAAAAATTGAGCCAAGGCGTGTAGAATGCGCTTCAGAACTACTTGCGCTTTTGCGCCCGTCGTCTAGTGAGTGGGGGTGACGATATTCGCCAAGATAACACTTGGGTGTTTCGCGGGCACGGTAATTCTCAGTGGAAACTTCTTCCGTCTGCGCATCGCGCAGGGAATATATTGTCATCAAACCAGTATTGCCAGCAGCGCGCTCAAAAATGGGCAAATGAGGTAGTAAACCCGCACTCGGATCAATCAATGGGAGTTAGATTGGCAGCGCAACACCTCGCAGAAGCCAAAGTTGTCCTTCAGTTTAACAACCTATGTAACGAAATGGGGTTTCCGCGCCTTCCCTGCTCATTAGACAGAATTAACCCCAGGATCAAATCAGCCATTGAAGGAGTTAAAGAGTTTGTTTGGGAGCCTTCCATTTGTCACGCGGTAGCTCAACACCATGGTATCCCGACGCGCCTATTGGATTGGTCAAGAGATTCCCTAGTCGCTGCATTCTTCGCAGTGAAGCATTTTCGTCGGAATCCCCAACAAAATTCTTCCGACTACCTTGCGATTTGGGCATTTGACGAGTGGGCGATTCCAATGTTCCAGGGACTAGCGCGTTCATTTAATGTAGATAACTCATACTCCACTTTTATTCATGCGCAGAGAGGGCTGTTCACGTGGGTTGATACTGATATTTATTTTGAGAACACTGGAATTTGGCTTACGTTTGACGAGGCTGTTCTTAAGGATATATCGATATTGAATACTCAAGGTTTTAGTTCGAATATGTCTGCCAGTAAATGGGCAAATTTTGAGGGGATCGAAGTGGATCAAGTACTTCGGAAGTACGAATTACCAGTGTCCGAAGCGGAAAACCTCTATTTTTTGCTTAAGCGGGAGCAACACCGTAGGATGGCTTACCTGATGCCCACACTTGATAATGTTGCGAGTACTACACTGGATGACTGGTACTAATTTGCCAAGAATACCTTTTGCAAAAAGGAAAATAGCAGATCCGAAAGATGTAAGGGCGTGTAGTTCCAATTGAAAAAAAATAGCTTCAGCAAACCAAAATACCTTCCAGTTCAATGGATGATACTATCAAATTTCAAAGAGTATTTTAGTGTAATGTGAGTAAAACTGTATATATTGAAACCAGCATTTTCGGGTATCTGACCGCTAGATCAACGGATAACCTCATTCTTGCCGCCAACATCAAGATCACACAAGACTGGTGGGACAAATATCGCAATTCATTGGTTCTGTATGTCTCGGAAATAGTTGAAGATGAAGCGTTGAGAGGAGACCCAACAATTGCCGCTCAAAGACAGAAGTTGTTACAGTCCTTGATTTTTCTTGATCTAACAGAAGAAGCGATCGCGCTAGCACAAGAATTTCTACAACAAAGTAACTTACCGCCCAAAGCGGCTAACGATTCCTTACATATGGCACTAGCAACAGTTTATGATTTGGACTATCTGCTAACCTGGAATTGTAAGCACATGGCAAACGCCCAAATCCAAAGAAAGCTATCCCAAATTAGTCTTGAGCTTGGATACAAGTTGCCATTTGTTTGTACCCCCTACGAGTTCATGGAATATAAGCTTTGAGGAGAATAATTATGTATAAAGATGAAATTGTTGAAGAAATTCATAGGTATAGAGAGGAATACGCAAAATCTTTCAATTATGATCTCAAGGCAATATTTGATGATCTAAGAAAAAAACAAATTGCTCGTGGACATAAAGTTGTTAAGCTTCCAATCAAGAGATTCCCTAACAAATCATTGCACCCGAACGAGGTTTAGAATCAAGAATCATCATGAGTAATCCTGACATATCGATCGCAGAACTTAGTGTGACAGAAAAACTTAGCTTGATGGAGCGCATATGGGTCGATCTCGAAAAAAGACCTTCCGAAATTCCTTCCCCTAACTGGTATGGTGATATTCTTGCTCAACGCAGGCAATCAATCAAAAACAACGAATCCGAATTCATTGATTGGGATAATACTTTTGAATAGTGAGAGTTAAAAAAATACCGTTTATTACATTCATGTATTGGGTGATTGCAGGGGTTGCACCTCTGGGTAGCGTTTTGCTTGAATTTGGTTGGAATATAGGATTTGATTATGCCAAATTCTACTCTCCACTATTTTTTTACCCATTCATATTTGGTCCATTGTTAGTATATTTCGAATTTCATACAATCTTATTTTTTCTTGCTCTTCCGCTACGTCAAAGATTTAATCTTTCTTTAAGAATCCTGCTAATATTTTTTTTGACTGTATCAATATTAATCAACACTGTGGAAATTTCAGGACGACCTGCTATTTGGGAAGTTAAGAAATCTGCAATTGAAGCAACAATAATTAGCTCCCGTTTATCTAGCTCAGAAATAACTACTTGGGACGAATTTATACAGCATTTTCGAAGTCATCCTGAAACACCAAAATCCGATGAATTTGATGATAGAAAATCTTACCAAATAGAAGTTACTCGATTGAATAAAATACGAAGTGAGTTTAATGACATTATTGTCCAATCATCAAAAAAAATAAACAACTGGTCACTTACCAGATATTTTTATTTTCCTTCTTTCTTTATTCAGCAATTTGTAATATTTAGCTTGTTTATTACAATATCATTCATTACAAATCCTAGATTAACTTTAACTACAGCTAGACAAAACCAAGTCAAAAAGCATTTAATACTGCTTTCCATGTCTTTATTTTTTGGAATTATATGGTTATATATGCGATTAGCCTTTGATATTGACAAACTTAACTTATATGGTGGAGACTTAATAAGTACATCTGCAGCAACTTTTTTTATTGGTTTCTTGTATGTCTTAGCAATAATTTATTTGACCAGAATGCTATGGTCTATTTATCAAGAAAAATTTCAAGTTACTTATAATATTATAGCCGCAATTATGGGTATAGTATTGACGGTGTTTAGCACACGTCCTGGTGGAAATTTCTTAGGAAGCGATGCATCACCACAAAACTATGCTATTTGTATCTTAGCTATTGTTATTATTCTTTTTCCTTGGTACATAACTTATAAAGACATTCTAGATTAAGTGTAGAACTTTTTGAAGATGTTGTTTATACTAGAAGACCACATCAAGGTGGGGCTGAAGACAGTAGCAAACTATCTGAGTACAGACAGAGAATACTTAAGATCTTTAGGTTAAGTATTTTATATGTAAATTAGCCTCTGTAGGGAACAAAACTGATGAAACCCTTGTTACATATAACTTTCATTGGAATTGCTAGAAGCCTTATACTGCAAGGATTATAGTAATTCCAATCAATTTTTTGTCCTGTAGTTAACCGAGATTTATATCTTTGGACGCATTTTCGATGTGAGATCTTACAGGTTAAACCTCCGTTAATAATTTATACCTTCAATTTCTCCTTCTGCTTCATTAACAATATGTCGCAAATCATCCAACATCTCATCACTAACCTCCTGCCACATTCCCCTTTGACTCGCCTCCAATAATCTTTCCGCCATATCCCGCAAAGCCCAAGGGTTTTTATCCCGCACAAATCGCTGTACCTCATCATCCAAAACATAAGCCTCCGCTACTCCTTGATACATATAATCATTCACCACCTTAGTCGTCGCATCATAGGCAAATAAATAATCAACCGTTGCCGCCATTTCAAAAGCGCCCTTATAACCATGACGCATCACACCTTGAATCCATTTCGGGTTAATAACCCTGGAACGATATACTCTAGCAACCTCTTCACTTAACTTTCTCACCTTCGGATTACTCGGCAGGGAATTATCCCCAAAATAAACTTCAGGATTTTTACCTGTTAAACTCCTAACCGCTGCGGTTAATCCTCCTTGAAACTGATAATAATCATCCGAATCTAATAAATCATGTTCGCGATTATCTTGATTTTGCAAAACTATCTGTAACTCCTTAAGCCTGGTTTGAAAAGATTCTGGTGCCGAATGACCCTTTCCCTGAGCATCATAAGCATAACTACTCCAATTCATATATGCTCGGGCTAAATCTTCATCACTTTGCCAATTTTGCGCTTCAATCAAACCCTGTAAGCCTGCACCGTAAGCCCCAGGTTTCGAACCAAAAATTCGATAACTCGCTCTTTGTTGAGCCATAGTTACATCCAATCCTTGCTCTTGCCAATAATTAGTTTCGATCGCGACTCTTTCGGCCAAGGGATTAACTTCTGCCGACTCGGGCAAATCTGCAACCGCTTGAGTTACTTTATTGAGCAAGTTCAATATATTTGGAAAAGAATCACGGAAAAAACCCGAAACCCGAACCGTGACATCAACCCGAGGACGATTCAAAACCGATTCATGGAGAATTTCAAAGTCCACAACTCGGCGCGATAAACCATCCCATACAGGACGAACTCCCATCAATGCCATCACCTGGGCAATATCATCTCCTCCAGTACGCATAGTCGAGGTTCCCCAAATAGAAATCGCTAAAGTTTGGGGGTATTCACCATTTTCTTGGGTATAGCGTTCGATTAATGTCTCGGCTGCTTTACTGCCAACTTCCCAAGCTGTTTCTGTGGGAATTGCACGGATATCTACCGAGTAAAAGTTGCGCCCTGTGGGTAAGACTTCGGGTCTTCCTCTGGTCGGTGCTCCTGATGTTCCACTGGGGATATATTCACCGTCGAGGGCGCGGAGTAGATTGATGATTTCTTGATCTGTTTGTTGCAAAGATGGGAGGAGAGTGTTTTTGATCCAGTTGAGTTTTTTGGTGGTTTGGGGAAAGGCGATCGCGTCAAGGGTGAAGCTATTGTCAGCGAGGAGTTGATCTATTATTTCAGCTGCTATTTGTTCTCCCTTGTCCCCTTGTCTCCCTATCTCCCCTTCCCATCCCAAATCCTGAGCGATCGCGTCAGTCAATCCTGGCTCATCAATATTGGAAAAACGTGCGATCGCGATAATCAAATCTCTCAGTTGTCTTCCTTCTGGACATTTCCCGAGAATATGCAAACCGTCTCTGATTTGGGCTTCTTTTAATTCGCAGAGGTAACCATCGGCAATATTGAGAAATTCAGTTATAGATTCGGTGGTGATGCCTAATTCGCGATCGAGATTTTCCTGCTTGACCAATTTATCAATGCGATCGCGGATCGTATCTAAGCGACCAGGATCTAAGGTGACAGCCTCATAATATTCATCAATAAGGGCTTCTAGTTTTTCTAAGCCGCCATAAAGTTCGGCACGAGTTAATGGCGGTGTCAGATGATCGATAATCACTGCCTGGGAACGTCGTTTGGCTTGAGAACCTTCTCCAGGATCATTGACAATAAATGGATAAATATTGGGCATTGTTTGTAGCGCCACTTCAGGATAACAGCTATTTGATAAAGCGAGACTTTTACCTGGTAACCATTCTAAATTGCCATGTTTGCCAAGATGAATAATTGCCTGCGCTTGAAATTTTTCCCGCAACCAATAGTAATAGGCTAAGTAATCATGGGTGGGTTCAAGATCTGGAGCATGATAATTCAAACTGGGGTCGCGATCGTATCCCCTCGATGGTTGAATCCCTATGAAGATATTGCCTAACTGAATCCCAGAAATCACGAGGGATTGGGTAATAGTAGAGACGTGTCGCCGACACGTCTCTACATTAATATTGCCCCAACGATTGAGAATATCTTGCTGTATTTTCTTTGGTAGGGTTGCAAAATACTGTTGATACTCTTCGATCACTAAACTTTGATAGACCTGACGTAATTCCTGACTTTCAAGATCATTGGTAACTCCTGTAGTCAAAAGTTTAATTAAATCATCTCCCGTTTCAGGAATATCAGAAACCGTATAACCTGCCTTTTGTAATGCTTGTAAAATCTCGATGCAACTAGCAGGCGTATCTAAACCAACACCATTGGCTAATCTACCATCTTTATTAGGATAGTTTGCCAAAATAAGAGCTACCTTTTTATCGGCAACTTTTGTATTTTTCAGTTTGAGCCAATTAGCTGCAAGATCCGCTACGAAATCAACGCGATCGCGTCTTGCCTCATAAACCACAACATCAGTTTCTAAAAAATCAACATGCTGTTTAATAGTTTTAAAAGAAATTGCCCGTGTAATAATCCGACCATCCACTTCGGGGAGCGCTATATTCATCGCGACATCTTTAGGAGTCAACCCCATCGAACTAGACTCCCATTGTTGCTTTGTACTACTACTAAGAATCACTTGTAAAACAGGAATATTGAGTTGTTGCCAAAATTTAATCGCGGTTCCATTCCCAACTTTAGCGACAGAGAAACTCGTAGTATTTAGCAAGACTTCTATCCTATATTCTTGAACTATGGCTAAAAGTTGAGCTTGCAGTTCTGGTTCTCTCAAAGAAGAAATAAAGATAGGGATAGCTGTGATATTCCTTGATAATAAGGCGACCGACAAAGCTTGAATTGGTGAGATATTTCCCGCTAAATAATGCGATCGGTAAAATATGATACCAACCCTTTTATTCCCTAATTTATCAAGTTTTTTTTCTTGATTATTTACCAAATCTACAGCTTGAATCTGAGTTTTTGCTCGTTCTATTTCTGAATTATTATTTGCTACTTCCGCGAACCCAATACCAAGACGGGGAACAACTTTTGGTTGAGGAGGATTGTAATTAGTATTTAAGCAAGTATCGGCAATAAATTTAAAACCATAAACATAATTTTTGACTCCACCTTCTATAAAGTAATTCCATAGTTTATTAACTATAGATAAACTAGTTGTAGAATGGCTTGATAAATCGGGATCGGCCTGATCATCCCCTGGTAAGACAAGTAAAGACCCATTAGTCTGTTCTACAACTTCCTTGACTCGCTCTAAACCATAGGCCCAATAAGCTCGACCTCCGAGTAAACGTAGGATAATTATTTCTGCTTTGATTAATACAGTATCGGCATAAGTATCAATACTTAGTTGCTGCTGCAATTGTAATAAATTAGCTACTCTAATCTGGGGAAAGTTACGAGGTAAATAAGTGAGTGATCTCGCTAAAGTTTGAATTTCATTATCCGCAGCGGTCAGAAAAACAATCGGTGCGGGATTTTGCTCGATAAAAATAACTCCTTCTGTGTCCTGACTCCAACCTCCAGGAGTTGCCGCTATTTTATGCATAGTTTTACTTATGAAACTTTATAATCTTGAGAAATAATTACGGTTAAGATAAATAGGGTCAAAAATGAGAGATATTAGATGAAGTTCAGCAATTGTTAATTCTGAGCCTGTAGAATTTATCGAATGGGAAAAGTGCCCCGAAATCCCCAGTTCCCGATTTTAGAGCAAACATCAACCAGTGCAGTTTTTAGTCAATTGCGCCGATTGTGGATTGCCACAGCAAAAAAAGTTGGGAAAAATACTTTTTTGGTTACAGAGCAGGAATTGTTGGCCTTAACTCATCAAACTTCAGGACTAAAGGGTCATCATACATTAAAAACCGAAAAATTTTCTCTTTTAGTCACTCCAGAATTTAATGCCTTATTGTTGGGTGTTATTAATCCGACAAACCATTGTTATCAAACTAGCATTAGTTTTGATGCGAGAACTATATCGAACTATATCAATCGTTTACGTAATATATACGAGAATAATTCACAAATTGTTGATTTAATAGAGTCTCAAATCATTGACAAGATTCCCTCTAAATTTAATTACTTAGGGTCTTTTGTAGAACAAATAATTAATTTACTTGATATCAATCAAGATTACCCGTCAACTCGTCTATGGTCTCAAGCTCCTGAGAAATCCTATGTCAATTATCCTCTACTAGAAACATCTTTACATTATCAAGTAGAGCAACGCAAAATCTTAGAGCAGTTTAAGAGTCATATTAGTAATAATTGGAATCTATTTGATACGATCCAAATTACGCTAGAAAGAGTTCGTAAGTTACTGAAAATAGATCGTTTAGTTATTTATCAATTAGATGTGGCAACTGATGCTGATGATGAGTTAGAGGGAACTATTGATCGGATTACTTATGAGGCTTTAGCCACAGAAGCCATAGATTCTGTGATCAATTTTCATGAGGCAAAATGTTTTACAACTTCCCAGCCTTGTCGGACTAAATATCGTCAGGGGTTTAGTTTGGTAATTAATAATGTTGAATTAGAATCTAACTTATCACCCTGTTTGCAGAATTTAATGTTGCAACTTCAGGTTAAAGCAAAACTAGTAACCCCAATTAATATTCGCGATCGCCTGTGGGGATTTTTAATTGCCCATCAATGCCAGGCTCCTCGACAATGGCAAAATCAGGAGATCGAATTTTTGCGTCAAATTGCCAATTATATTGCGATCGCCACATACAAAAATCAGTCCTATCAACATCTCCACAAACAAAAGCAACTATTAGAAAAACAGGTTGAAACTCAAGCACAACAAATAAAAAATGCTTTAGTTGCCGCCCAAATGGCTAATCAATCCAAGAATGAGTTTTTAGGTAATATGAGTCATGAATTGCGAACTCCCCTAACTCGGGTTATTGGCTTATCTGGTACTCTATTACACTGGTCTCTAGCCCAAGATAAAATTCCTTTGCCCCTTGAAAAACAACGGCAATATTTAAAAACAATTCATGATAGTGGAACCCATCTTTTATCATTGATTAATAGTATCTTAGAGTTTTCTGAAGTAGAATCAGGGAAACATCTTTTAAATATCGAGCGCATTTCTCTCTATAGTCTCGCGAGGAAAGTATTACATTTATGCCAAGAAGATGCGGATAATAAGTCCATTAATTTGCATTTAGATTTTCAGGTCAAATTAACAGGCGATTTATTTGATGCTGATGATATCAGATTACAAGAAATTCTCTTTAATTTAATTAGTAATGCCATTAAATTTACACCATCTAATGGCGAGGTCATTTTAAGAATTTGGCGCGAAGATAAAATAGTAATCTTTGAAATTGAAGATACAGGAATTGGTATTTCTCAACAGCAAATTCCTCTGCTATTTGAAAAATTTCAACAATTAGAAAGTTCTCGCCAACGCATTCATGGCGGTACAGGTTTAGGTTTAGCTCTGACAAAACAACTCGTAGAACTTCATGGTGGAACGATCGAAGTCGAATCTACTGTCGGTCAAGGATCTCTATTTAGAGTTTGTTTGCCAAATCAAATTCGACTTAATCCAATTAAAAATGACACCATTATTCAAAATAATCATGGCAATAAGCATTCAAGAAATATTGTATTAATCACTGAAGACGAAGTAATCGCTACCTTTATTTGTGAGTTGTTAACTGCGGCTAATTATAAATTGGTCTGGTTAGTCGATGCTAGTAGCACGATCGAACAAATTAACTTTTTAGAGCCTAAAATAGTAATCTTTGATCGGGATATGGCAACTAAAATCTATGATTTTATTGACCTTATTAAGAATGTATCTAATTCAGAAACTTTGCAGTTAATCTTATTATGTTCGAGCATGGAAGAGACTGAATGGCAAACATTAAAGCAGGCGGGAATTAAAGACTATTTAATTAAATCAACCAACTTACCCCAGATTTTGCAAAAACTCGATATTTTGATTGATAATGGCTAATCGCTAATCGCTAATTCACTACAGCTTGAAACATAATTTAATAGTAAAAGCCTCTAATTAAATATCAGTGCTAACACGTAGTTTAGTGCCAAAATATATTCAAGGAACAGTGTATTTACTGAGGATTTTTTGGCATTTATTCGTTAATTGATTAAAGAAGATACTGATCCCCGAAACTAGGGCGTGTCATCAACTTTTAATCAAAACAATACTTTGAGGTGCATTTATGGCTACTTGTCCTTGTTGTAGCGATACCTTACTACGTTCAATTGCTCATAAAAAAATAATTTGGTTTTGTCCTAGTTGTAGACAAGAAATGCCTAATATGAGTATTGTAGAACAACCTGAAATAAATCAAGAAGCTCTAGAAATAATACATGTAAATCAGGAAAATTTATCTGAGATATTTTCTTCTACTCAGATTGATCTGCAACCACAAAATATTCTTGTTGCCGAATTACCTTTACTAAAATCATTTATCATTAAAGGGAAATTGCGTCTTTATATAGCTGAGTTAATTATTTATCATTTAAGCAAACTCGTAGTTAATGCAATCTCGGATGAATTATATCTAGAAAATCAGATCAAAAATAAGCAGCATAAAGTTACTTGCTTATATGATGGCAAACTAATTTTACACTGTATTATCTATAGTTTTTTAATTGGAGATGCCGCAATAATTGAGCATAATTGTCTTAAGAAACTCAAGCAAACTTATAATAGTTTTGGTAATCCCTTTGATAATATTGCTAACTTTCTGGAAATACTAAAAAATAAAACTATATTGCTCGTTAATCAAATAGCCTCTGAAGATTTGGAATCTAGTTTTGAAACATATTATTCAGCTTATGCTTCCTTGACTTCTGAGTTGGCAAGTTATTTTGATACTACATTAGGATTTTTGGATAATAGTTAATAGATTCCAAGTCTGATTAATTCCTATAGTAAAATTAGAGAGTTCCAAATTAGTAAGCTCAAGTTTGCATGACCAACCAAAACCAACAATCAGAACCCAAAGAATGGCTGGAAATCGGTACTATCGTTGCGGCACAAGGATTACGAGGTGAAGTAAGAGTTTATCCCTCTTCTGATTTTCCTGAACGTTTCTTGGAAGCTGGCACTCGTTGGTTACAAAACCCGCAAACAGAAGATATTCAAGAAATAGAATTATTGGGTGGACGCTATCTTCCAGGGAAAAACCTCTATGTTGTCGTACTTGAATCTATCAAATATCGCGATCAAGCAGAGTCTTTAAAAGGCTATAAATTATTAGTACCTAGTGATGATCGTCTCGATTTATTAGAAGATGAATATCATGTAGCTGATCTTATGGACCTCGAAGTATTCAATCAAAAAACTGGAGCAAATATTGGAATCGTAGTTGACATTTTTTATGCTGGTAATGATTTGCTAAAAGTTCAATTGTATAAACAAAATACCACGCAAGAAGTTGATCTGAAGCAGGAAAAAAAATCATCAGAAATTAGTCGTAAATCTAAAAGAAAAAAATTTAAAGAGAAAAAACAACAACCGCCAACAATTCTGATTCCTTTTGTCAAAGAAATTGTACCCATAGTCGATCTTGATAACAATAGACTCGAAATAATACCCCTTGATGGACTGTTAAATAATACTTAATTGTGAATTTTCTTTACCAGGTTAGGATTAACGAACCGCCAAGTTCGATAAAATTATCATGGGATTACGAGTAGCCTACCGCTGACAGCGTATAAATAATCGCAGAGCAATTTTAATTATTAATGAAATGGTTGCAATATTCAAAACTACTGGCTCTAATTTGTTTTCTGACTCTACTGGGAATAGTATCAGGGGATGTTTACCAAAGAAAAAGCAAGATTCTAGCATCTCAACCTTCAGAGCTCAGAATAGAGAAGGTACGTCAAATTGCAACTAAAATTACCGTCAAAATATCGAATCAAGAATCCCTTGGCTCGGGCATCATTATGCAACAACAAGATGGTAGGTATCTTGTCATTACCAATCAACATGTTCTTAGAGCAGGAGAAAAACCCTATGATATTCAAACTTTTGATGGCAAAACCCATTTAGCAAAGGTGATTCCTACTCAAGCATCTTCTCGCTATGATATTGCTTTATTAGAATTTACGAATACTGAAGTTGATTATCAAACAGTTACTATAGGTAATTCCTTAAATCTTGAGGTGGGAGAGCCAGTCTTTGCGGTAGGTTTTCCCTATAAGTATCAAGACACTAATTCGGCTACCTCCAAAGAATTATCTGATGATAGCCTCCAAGGATTGGCCTTCACCAAAGGTAGAGTATCAGTTATTTTAGATCAGGCTTTAGAAGAGGGTTATCAGATTGGATATACCAATGAAGTCCAAAAAGGCATGAGTGGCGGAGCTTTACTAACTATTGAAGGAGCGTTAGTGGGGGTTAATGGGAAACATGCCTATCCTTTGTGGGAAGCCCCAGATTTTTATGAGGATCAGTCCCAACCTTGTCCACCGCTACAAGAATTGATTATTCGCTCTAGTTTAGCGATTCCCTTAGAAAAGATTATTGATGCGGTTCCAGAAGTTTCTTGGGCGAGTCTTCCTAATAGCTTAGTTTCTAATAATGATGAAACTTGGTCAACTATTGCGATCGCGCCTACAGAGGAAGATCCAGAAAAATTAATTGCTACTATGCAAGCAGAAGCTTGGAGTTCCAAGCGCTGTGAAATTTCACCAGACCTAGAAATAATCAATAACTTCTAGGATCTCAATAATCGATAAAGAGTAATTCCCCCAACGGAAAAGGCGATCGCCAAAAGACCTGGAACTAAAGCCAACCAACCACCTTGAGCTAACACGAGATGACAAATACCAACCAAAATAACGATACAACTTCCAATTCCCAAAGCTCTATGTAACTCATTACGCCCAACCCAAATTACTAAACTACTAAGAACAGACCAACTGCCAATCCATAACCAATCACCCCAAACAGGCAACCACCAAATCAGTGGGCGATTATCTTCGACAGCACTGATTAATTGACTAACTACATGACCATGAAGATGTAAACCTCTAATTTTGCCGATTGATGTATCATGCATATCGGGCACTGATTTTGCCGTTATCCCAACTAAAACTACGCGATCTTTAATCCATCTAGGATCAAAGGTTTCTCGCTCTTCTAAAATATCTCTAATTGTGACCTGTTGGGCTAGCTGGGGAGTTCGACGATAGGAAATAACTAATTGATTACCGCGATCGTCTAATTTTTGATAACCACCACTACCATTGACTAATCTGGTTATAACTTTCGAGTCGAAGCGCCAATTATTTCCCGAGGTTGTCACCGTAATATTCTTGTTTTGTAAATAACGATAGGCTAATTGCCAGGCAAAGGAATAATTAGTTTTGCAATAACTAGTCTTCCCTAAAGGATTTGCACTTCGGGAAAGTAAATATCGACGTACCTTGTCATTGTTATTATTACTGGTCACTCTACTATCATCGTAAATATTGACAAATCCAATTTGATCGATTGGACTCGCCTGCGGTGGAGCGACACTATTCTCTAAATTATCTCCTAAACATATAGCAACTACATTGGGTTGTTGCCAATATTCTGTCAGTTGTGAACTATTTTGAGATTCTGGAACTGGGAGATTGCGCCGAAAGTGGGGTACTGCCTGGTCGCGAAAAATATCGACGCCAATCACTGCGGGTTGATATTGTTGTACTTTGGCGATTAATTCGGCAAGGATAGGATCACTCAGGGGAAAACCATATTTACCACTGCCGATATCTTGATCATCTGCGCCAATGATCAAAATTCTGCGATCGCTAGATTCTGCTTTTAAGGTTTGGCTCAAATAATCAAAGGCTCTAAGTTCCCAACATTGCAAAAGTCCCAAAGCTCTTAAACCAATAACTACCATAGTCGCGATCGCGCTTACTACCAATACAAGAGCAAGTTTGGGTGAAGATGCGGCAACTTTTATGGAAGTTGGACCCTGAGCATTGCTCAATTGACACCAACTGGGAGGACGTTCCCCAGGATTTTGGACAATTAAAGGTAGCCAAGAAGCGCAGGGATATTTATCTTCTAGCCCTTGTAATTTTGCTCTAGCTTCTCTGACAGCAAGGTAAAAACTTTCTCCTGTGGCATAAGTACTTAAAAAATATTTGAGAAATTCTTGAGCAACTTTATCTGGTATGGGTTCTCGCATCACCAGAATTTGCGGTATCTTTAACTCTGCTAGTTCACGCGCTAGACCTAAACCATCACAAGAGTTGAAAATTGCGATCTTTAAACCCTTGACCACGGCTTTTTCTAGGGCATATTTTAATTCCTTAGTAGTTAGGCTATCCTGTCGATTTAGGTAAATACAGCCTGATTGTTTTTGGCGATCGCTATTGCTATGTCCGGCAAAAAATAAAATATCCCAGCCCTGAGAATGCCATAGCTGTTCGGTTATTTCCTTGCGAGTGGGTTCTACCAATAAAGTTACAGCACTATGGGGTAATTGCTCTAATAACTGACGATCCTTGGACGTATCGATGCCTTGACTATTACCAATAATCGCTAAAATTCTTACTTGATTGCTTTTGCTAGGTTCACTGGAAATTTCCTTTTCATAATTGACACTGCTAATGGCAATTTCCGCTTTTGTATAGAGTTCAAACCAATTAGCTAAATGCCAAGGTAAACATTGCAGTTGCACATTTTCTGTTTGAATTAAAATTCTAATCTCATCAACTGGATTGAGTTTGGCCAAAAACTTCTCTTTTAAGGGGCGCAAACTCTCGGCATCAAGCCAATGATTGAAACTGTTGAGTAATTCCTGCGAAACGCGATCGCAATTATCAGCATAGGAATAATTGGAAATAAATACCGCCTTGGCTTCCAAGCGATTAGAGAAATCTAAACTTAAATAAGAAGTTTGCCATAAATGATATTTTTGCGGAATATCTGGTGCGGGAGGCAATTTCCCATTAATCTCTAATTCAGGAGGTAAACCTTCTTGCCCAATGAGTAATGTCACAGGAAAACCACGATTAAAATCGCCTTCCCTTATTTTTAAAGTAACTATATAGACATTTTTCATCTCATTGAACATTAAACATTGACCATTAAACATTGACCATTGAACATTTAGCAATTAGCCATTAGCCATTAGCTATTATCAAAGCTTAAACTCTTCGGAAAACTTAATTTCATCTAAAATTATCTCCACTCGAAAAATTTCTTTTTTTTGTCCGCTAAATTTTAATTGAATATAGTTATCGTGAGTTCTAGCTTGAGATTCGAGAAAAACCTCATCGGATAGTTCGAAAACTTTCAACTTTAAACCTTCTGGCAAATAGATTCGATTAGATTGGGGATAGACCCTCAAAGTAATTGCAAAATCACCATTGGCCTCTGGAGTAAGTTCTACTAATAAAACTACATTAAGCTCACCCAAGCGAACTCCAATATCAATTAACTTAGCTCTGGCTATGCTTCCATCTGCGGTAGATTCTGATGAATTTGAGTTAGGCTCAGAATAATTTCTAAAACCATAACTAGGCAATAGATTTTCAGGATTTAATAGAGTTTCTACTCTTTGCCAACCTGTTGCTACGATATTATCTAACCATTGACTTAAATTAGTTGAAGAATTGTTTGTTACCGATTCTTCTATCTCATGTAAGCGATCTATGAAGGCTTCCGGTGGTTGAAGATTAGCTAGCTCAAATTCCTCTGTTCTGACTTGGGGAGTAAATCCTACAATCGCAGCTTTTCTAAGTTCCTCATCGATCCTTACAATCAGATAGCCAACCCGTAAATCCCAAACATCAAAGGGAATCTGACAGCTAGTATCCCAATTGCGAATCGGACGACATTCTATCTTTCCGATCGCTGGTAGATTGAGATCCGCAACATTGTTACATATTTGCATCACGGGATTCCAACTATCACTACCCGCTAAATCTGTAGCAATATTGAGCATTTTTAAATAGTTATCTACCACTTTTACCGCGATCGTATTCAATAGGACTTGTTGGGCTTTTTCCTCTGTCGGTTGGGTTGCCGCAAACTGACTCGCTATCTGACGGCTTGATTCGGTAATCGGCAGAGGAATAGCAAAATTTTCGATGTCTGAAGACGTAAAATTCATAATATTGTTGAAAAACTTTTAAATATATCCTTGGTTTTGACTATATTCGCGAAGCAATGGTTTACATTTTCTTTGATAAAAACTGCTGAGAGTTCCCACTGAAACGCCATATTCTTCGGCTAATTTGTTCCAAGGACTTTCGGGTGGTAATCTCCTGAGAATCAGAGTTTGAGCTGTAATCTGAGGATGATTATCTAGATATATTTTACTTAATTTGTTTTGAGGATCGCTCAAAACCCATTGTTTAATATCTTCCAGTAACGGCGGGATGTCTGGTCGCGCAGGTAAATTATCTATAGGGTCGATAATTTTATTAGTTGCATCAATTCTTGTAGATATTGTTCTTTGTTTGTTTTTTTGGACTCGAATAAAACCATCTTTGAGTCGCCATTTGAGGTAATTGTTAAGCCAAGTTACAACAGTAGCTTTATTAGGATCGTAGGTGATATTGGCTTTTCCTTCACAGATATTCCGACAAAAATAAATCCAGGTTTCTTGTAAAGCATCTTCATAGTAAGGCGTATTTTCTTGCCATAATTGACTATTTACTAACCTAATAATTTTGGTTAGGTTTTTCTGGCGTTCTTTACTTCCAGGAGGATGTTTACAAGCCTCAATTACAAGCTGCGATAGAGATTCTGCTATTTTTTTCATATTAAAGCTTCTATGAGAGTTGTTTAATTTATGACTTAAAATAGGGTGTAAATTTTGTCGATATGAGCCTATATATAAAGCTATCAATCAAAAAATCACAATTTATGCAAAATTTAATAAAACTTTATAAAAAAAGGCTGTAGACAATTTATTCCTGCTAGTTTACTTATTATTTAGTATTGATTACCTACTTGCAATTGATTACCTACTTACCAAAAAGATGAAAAAGATTTTAATTGTTGATGATGATGAG
>JBCCYD010000092.1:0-16783 GCA_039190385.1 Cyanobacteria bacterium P01_F01_bin.143
CTTGCCTTTACTGCGAAAAATCCTGCGAGCTGAGACCAATGAACTGAGCCAGAAACAACTTAAACAAAAGGCTTTAACCTGGGTAGGAGAGAATCTCGCCGAACAGGAAGTCCTGATATTTGATGCTGGAGCCCATAAAGCGCGAGCTACAGTCAGCTGGCGTTAAACGCTATGTTGTGCGCTTAGCCTCCAACTGTACTGCTCGTCGTAATGACCTACCAGAATATTCAGGCCGAGGAAGGCGACCTCAATATGGTCTAGCTCGTAAGACCTCTGACTCGCCAAAGAAAAGGCAAAACCCTAGCAGCAACAAGGCCAGATGTTGAGACCTTATTTGAGCTGGATGGTCGCACGATTCGCGCTCATAGCTGGTCTAATTTGGTGCTCTCTGAGGTCAAAGTTGACCCGTCAGCCGCAACTTTCTCAATCTGGGTCTTTTTTGACCCTCTCTATACTAACCCTCTGGTCTTGGGGACTAATCTCTCCTTACAACCCTTGAGTATCTTTAGTCTTTATCAAGATCGCTAGCCAGTCGAGCAGGTGCCCTTGGTAGCTAAGCAAATGTTGGGATTACACCGTCAGTTCGTCTTTGCTCCCGAAAGTTGTCAACGTCTGCCGGAACTGGCAATGTTGGTGGGTAATGTTCTCAGTTATCTGGCCTTGGTGTTACCTCCGATGCCCACTGGCTTCTGGGACCGCTGCCCCAAAAAGACTACTGGCCGTTTGCGTCGGTGCTTGGCAAAGGCTCATTTTCCCGAAGTTGCCCTAAACCACCGGCAAATCCGGAAAAAGAATTCCGTCACCTCTCATTTGCCTAAAGGCATTGCTGCTCATCGACGGCAAAAACAGACCGCTTCGGTTCCCCCGCTTGCTTCTTGAGTTAACTAAATAACAGGTGTTTTTGCTTCAGACCAGAGCCTGAACTCATTTTCTCATTCTAGATTTAGCGGAAACTAGAGGTAGTATTTTTTTATAAAATTCGATGCTCAGCATTTATCCCACTTGATGTATGACCTAACTCCATAACTCATCAGTAAAGCTCAAATCTATTTTTTTTCCTTCTTCTAGAAATAAATCTCAAATCTCTAATTGTCAAATAAGATTTCTTCAAAACATAATTCCCCAACTTCAATCAAAGCATCCGAGGCCGCAGCATCAGTTTCCGATCGCTTGTTAATATCCTTAAATTCTTCAAGAGTATATTTCTGTTGAAACTCTTTAAGTGTGCAACTACATAAACTTTCCGCCTCAATATCTGGTAAACCTTCCGCGATCGCAGTACTCTGACATTCCTGAAGATAATTTTGACTATATTCTTGTGGATATTCTTGATTGGTTTGTGCGATCGCGGATAAAGCCGAGAATAAAGCGATCAGCAAAGTTGGTACTGACGCGATCGCTAAACCAGAAAAAGACAATAAAGACTTAGTCATAATCTATCGTTGTAAAACTAACACCAAAAGCTGAAAAGACGTAAATTATGGGGAACTAATAACTAATTTTCAAGTAAGTCCCTACTGACTTGTAGTCAGTTTCAGCAAAAGAAAACAGCTTGTAATCATTCTGAGATGAGAAGAATCGATTTATATCCGCAGACAAAAATCCGCCCCCAATGCCATCACCCCTTCAAAGAGAAATATCACAAGCAAAGATGGATTGTAAAGTTAAGCGTAGAACTAAAAGTAGTGAGTCATTGCCAATACTCTCGTTATAATTACCTTTATAGATATTTACTACGCGTTGAGTTTGCGATCGCTGCTCGTTAGAATCTTGTGGGTTTTGAGGTTGCTCACTCATAGGCTTATCTAAAAAATTAGGTATCGTAGTCAGCACTTTAGTGCTGTTAACATAATAGTATCAACTCATTAAATACTTTGTATCCAATCCCATCCTTTCCCATAATCTCTTACTGGATATTGTATCCATGTATCACGTAACCATTGCCTTCCATAGTTTTCAAGATACCAATGAACACTAGTCTCTACCCAATCATAGGGAGATTGAACCTGGTTATGTTTAACAGGATTATAATGAATATAATTTAAAGTTGTGTAATAGTGTCTTTCAGAACGAATAGCACGATCAGTATAACGATACCAAAGCTTACGTCCTGTCACATTATCTTCCAAATTCCATTGCCGAGAAGTTGAACCATGAATTAGATTAAATAATTTTCCTAATTTCTTAAAATTGTCAATATAAACAAGAAGATGATAGTGATTAGATAAAATTACCCAGGCACGAATGTCAAATCCTTCTGTAGTAAATTTTTCAAAAATAAGATTAAGTAATTGTTGACGACGATGCTGTTGAGATAAATGATTTTTGTGTTCGTAGCAAGTTGCAGTTAATAAATAAAAAGTTTCTAGAGAAATCGGATGAGGCGGCGAGTGCGGCGGGAAGCCTCTAGCTAAACGTTGCCTGACTAATTCTGCTTTTTGCTCTGGCGTTAGTTTTCGGTATTTATACATTATGGGAAATAGCCCTAAAGGGCTAACTACAATTTATAAATAATCCAATCTCCCTGTTGAGCTATTATCAAGCCATCTAAATTTTGATGCCAATCGAGACGAGTGAGAATATAATCAGCATTAAATTGTTTAGCAATAGCCATAATTTCAGAATTACTATGGTTATCATAAAACTCATTTAGAGTATATTTACTAAAATCTTGAGTACCCGAAATAGTTTCTAGGCGATCGCGCCAAAGCTTAATTCCCTCATCCGTAAAAGGAAAACTTTTAAAAGTAAAAACCACTGCTCTTCGAGAATAAAAACGAAATTGCTCATCCAAAGGCGGAACCAAAACTACAGCATCTTCCGGGCTTAAGCGTTGAAACTTTTGAGCTAAAATTGCCACGTCATTATTAGCTATGGCATCGATTTTAATGCGATCTCGAACAAAACCTGAAACACTAGCAGGGAAAAAGCCGAACAAACTAAAACTAAAATAAATACTAAGAAATATGGCTAAACTAAAAGTAATAATCTGTTTTCGTTGTGGTCGAGAAATGAAACTATCTAATAACCAAGGAAACGCGATCGCGCCCAAAAACAATAAATCATAATGCTTATATAAAATCATAAACACTATAAATAAAGAGATAGATATTGACTTAATATTCTTTGCAATCGCCTTATTTTTACTCGCTCCTAACCAAAGCAGAAAAAATAAATCGACAATAATTCCATCTGGCCAAAACTGAAACGGCATTAAAACTAATAAAGCACCAAGAGCCAATACATTGACCAATTTTTTACTAGCAATATTTTGTAAATTTTTTCTTTGATATAACCAAGCGCCAACTAAAATAGCAATAAAAAATAAACTAACAAGAGAATATTGCCGATAAGAAATAGCAAGAAAAGATAGAGAAATTAATCCCCAAGAAAAAATAATATTCTTAGGATCTTTCTCCCATTTTGGGTTGCGAGACTCCAGCCATAAACTACAACCTAAAATTAATAATAATATTCCTGCTCCTTTCAAAATAGGAGAAATAATTAATAAAACAATTAGCGGCATCTTGCCTTCTTGATGTTTCTCTTTCGCTAATACACTGATACCTAGCAAAATCATTAACTGAGAAAAAGGAGTTGCCCGCGCAAATTGTAATTTAGCAATAAAATTTATCGGATAAAGTTCGACAAAAATATAATTAATTAATAGTAAACAACAAGATACAACAATAACTGTTGATAATTTAAATTTATTATCTTTATCTAAAGACTTGCAACTGTTAATACAGAGTAAACCACCAATAGTAAAAAGAATAAAATTTATCCAGCCTCGTGAACCTCTAAATCCAAAACTAGAAAAAATTAAATGGTGAGGGTGACGAAGAAATCCATAGAGATAAACAAATTCTTCATTACCGACATTTCCACTATTTGTATTGCCAGATAGCAGCATAGGAATATAGATTAAACAAACGCATACCCCGAGAACAAAAAATGAGAAAAATATTTGCTGAAACTTTTTATTTTTCTTAGCTGATACTAATAAAGGAATAGCCATCAAAACGCCAGGCAAAGCTCCCACCAAAAATTGTAAAAAACAGGTTAAACCAAAAAATAAATAACCTAAAATCCATTTTTGACGAAAACAGAAATAAAATCCCCAAATAACTAACCCCATTGCCAAAGTAGCCGGAATCGGATCAACACGGAATAGATCCGCGTGACCAATTCTGCCATTGACTGTGGCTGCAAAACCGAGGAAAGTAAAGATAGTAGCTGATAATCTCGATTGGTTTAAAATTCTTCCTAGGGAGTATAGTCCGATTAAAAAAGAACTAAAAGCTATTAAATATAAAATAAAACAAACCCAAGGCAAGCTAATTCCTAATTTAACTCCCCAATAAATTAAATAATAGTAATAAAATCTAGGAGTGAATTGAGTCATTTCCTGAATATAAAAATCTTCGTTATATAATTCAGGATTTAGTAATGAGATAATCGCTGGAACTTGATTATAAATATTACTAGAAGTCAATTTATAACCATAGAATAATAGAGCAGAAATAATTATTGTAATATAGGTTGCTATAGTAAATAATGGTTGTTTTTGCTGTTTCATCTGTTAGTCTCATTTCCTCTCAGAGAGCATAGCATAGCGCTTTTCAATTCCGAGACCTACAGAAGCAGATATACTGTGGAGGCAAATCAATGCCGATGCTTTGCCCCAAAGCTATATGAAGCGAACTATTGCCGAAATTAATGACAAAATACGTTCTGCCAAAGCAGTTACTTGGACAGTAGAAGAACTTAAAGCCAAAGTTCAAGATATGGGTATTAGTAAGGCATTTCAAGAAATAGATGTGGTTTGTACGGGCACTTTTGAGCCAATGGAATCTTCGGGAGCCATTCTCAATTTAGGTCATACTGATCCACCAATTAAAATTCGTCAATGTTGGTTTGATGGGATACCTGCCTATGCGGGCTTTGGCGCTGTGGATTTGTATCTTGGGGCAACGGCAATGGCTGATTATAGTAATATTGAGCCTGGCAGCGATCGCCCAGGAAATTTAGGTGATACTGGTCCGCGTTCTCGAATGAATTCTCAGCGCGGTGGCGGCCATGTGATTGCCGATTTAATTGCGGGTAAATCAATTACAGTTAAGGCCCTAGGACAACAAACGGATTGTTATCCCAAAGCAGCTTTTGAAAATAGCATTACCAAAGATAGTATTAATCAATTTTATTTATTTAATCCTCGCAATTTATATCAAAACTTTATTGTAGGCGTTAATGGTAGCGATCGCCCTCTATTTACCTATCTCGGCACTTTACAACCGGAACTTGCCAATGCTGTCTATTCCAATCCAGGTGCAATTTCCCCGTTACTCAACGATCCTGATCTTAAACTAGTAGGCATTGGTACCAAGATCTGGTTAGGTGGCGGCATTGGTTATGTCGCTTGGGAAGGAACCCAACATTTCCCTTTGCAAAGACGTTTACCGAATAAGACACCTATTGGTCCTGCTTCTACCGTGGCCTTGATTGGTGATGCCAAACAAATGGATGCTAATTGGGTTAGGGGCTGCTATTTTAATAATTACGGCCCATCCTTAATGATTGGTGTTGGTATCCCTTTGCCTGTATTAGATGAATCCGTCATCGAAGCTTGCGCCGTGCAAGATAGAGAGATTGTGGCTCCTGTAATAGATTTTTCCATTCCCCGTCGAGTTCGTCCCACTTTCGGTTTAGTGACCTATGAGCAACTAAAATCTGGGCGCATTACCCTAGAGGGCAAATCCATCAGAGCTGCACCTTTAGCCAGTATTTCCTTTTCCCGCCAAGTAGCCGAAGAATTAAAGCAACAGATTGATGAGGGCAAATTTACTCTGACCGAACCCGTTGCCCCACTTCCACGCGATCGTAGTTTCATCCCCCAGGATCCCAGACAGTGAGATAGGGAGGTAGGGAGATAGGGAGATAATTATTCCCCAAGTCCCCAAGTCTCCAAATCCCCAAAAAGAAAATTACTTATTAGGTTTCTTAATCTGGGGTTTCGGGCGAGAAATCGCGGCAGAATTGAGATTGGGTTTGCGAGGAGAGATTTTCTTACTGATGGGTTTTCTACTAGATTTTTTCTTAAATGTTGGTTTTTTCTGGGCAAAACCTAAGTCAGTGGCATCTTTAATGACTAAGGTTTCACCTTCGAGCTGAACCTTAAAGTCCCAAAAACGTTTCAAGGGTTTTTTATCGAGAACTCCTTTGAGCTTAAGTTTAAAAAACTTGGGCTTCTCCCCTTCTTTGCGAGGAAATTGCTTGATTTTAACAATTATGACTTCATCATCTTGGGCAAAGAAAATTACTTCTCCTCTAATAGAAAAATAACCTGCTTCCACTTCTTCACTCGAAGCTAGGGACTCATCTTGATCTTTATCCAGGGTTTCTGGTTCCCAGACACCGACAATTTGCACATGTAAATGATCGCTATCAACTTTCGTGCGAGGATAAACCACCCATAAATGTTCTTCTGTTAAATCTAGATGTTTTTTAACTAAACTAATTGTTCGACCCAACAATACAGCATCGATAGGGACACCCTCAGATGTGGTTAAATTACCCTGAGTAATTTGTCCTTCTTCAGCAGGTTCATATTTACCTTGAATCAAGCCGATCGCTCGATATTGCCGAGGATGGGAAGGCGGAGGAATCGGTTGAGTTCTTTTTTTAGGAGTATCCTCTGACTCATTGCTTTTAATTGGCTTGCGACTAATTGGGGGTGACGGTGGAGAAGGTGGTGACGGAGGCACAGGAATTTGTGGTCTTGGTGAAAGCTCCTGATTCTCAGAAGGTCGAGGGGGGGGATTTTGAGGCAAATTCATAGAGGTTTCCTAGATGGCAAAGACGATCAACTCAGTGTAAAAGAGAGTTCTGATATAACTTAATTTAGAGATTAAAATAGCTCGTGATATATAGCTGAATAAGTAAATACTCATTACAATTTATAAAATCATATGTAATTCTGCGATCAAGATAAACTATCTTAGGTCAGAATCATTAAACTATAGAGTACAAATTTAAGGCAGATTCCCCATTCTAGTCAATTCAGTTAAGTCAATTTTAGTCATAATTTTAGTCATAAGATAATGCAGAATAAACGAAGCCGTGGGGTTTATATTGTACTAGTTATAATGTTATTCTCCCTCATTATATTTTCCGGATTGCCTTTGGTGGGCAGTATTGTTCAAGAAACGAAAACTTTAGCTCAGGATAATGCCCAGCGAGTAGCCCGCATCTCTGCACAGGAAGATGCCCAGCTGGAATCAGAAGCCAACGGATATCAAAAGGTTTTGGATCGCGAACCTCATAATGAGACGGCCTTACGAGAATTACTAAATATTAGATTGCAACAACAAGATCTCATCGGCGCGATCGCACCTCTGGAAACTTTGGCCGAAATTTATCCCAACATCACTGAATATGCCATCCTCTTGGGTCAAACTAAGCAATATGCCCAAGATTATGAAGGGGCTGCTGCTGCTTATCGTAATGTTTTGGCTGTTGCGCCTTTGAATATTATGGCGCTGGGCGGTTTGGTTAATTTATTTTTAAATCAAAGTTTACCCGAAAGAGCGATCGCGCTATTGCAAAATACTCTGACTCAAGCAGAAGCGACGAATAATTCCAATATCGATCTGAGTGCAATCCAGTTATTGTTGGGAGAAATTTATACTGAAGAAGAAAAATATGCCGACGCGATCGCGCTTTATGATGAAATCGCGGCAACTCATGAATCAGATTTTCGACCAATTCTGGCTAAGGCTCTTTTGTTCAAGCAACAAGGTGATATCGAAGCCGCTCAACCTTTATTAGAAAATGCCTACGAACTGGCACCACCTGAATATAAGGATCAAATCAAAAATAGTCTTTAAAGTCGCGGAATGAACTTGCTGTGATCGGACAAACTCTTGCTGGGCGTTATCATATCTTGAGCAAACTGGGACAGGGGGCTTTTGGTCAGACTTATCTGGCTGAAGATACGAAACTACCCAATAATAAGCGTTGTGCAGTTAAACATCTCCAGCCCCAAGCCAGAGATGAGTTGACTTTGCAAGCAGCTGATAAGTTATTCACCAGAGAAGCCGAAGTTTTGAATAAGTTGGGGTCAGAGCATAAGCAAATTCCTCGGCTGTTGGCTCATTTTGAGGAGGATGGCGAATTTTATTTAGTTCAGGAATTTGTTGAAGGCCAGGATCTATCTCAAGAAATTGTGGTGGGCCAAAAGTTATCAGAGGCTGAGGTGATTGGGATTTTAGCTGAAGTATTAGATATTTTGGTCTTTGTGCATCAGCAAAAAGCGATTCATCGAGATATCAAGCCGTCAAATATTATGCGGCGGTATAAAGATGGTCAGTTGGTGTTAATCGATTTTGGTGCGGTTAAAGAACTAGCGACTCAGGTGGTTGATCACAAAGGTTTAACTACTTTGACTGTCGCGATCGGTACTCCTGGTTATCAGCCTAGCGAGCAAAGTAATTCTCGACCGAAATTTGCTAGTGATCTTTATGCTTTGGGGGTCATGGCAATTTTTGCGCTGACGGGAATTGAACCCCATAATCTTAGAAAGGATCCCCAGACGGAGGAGATTATTTGGCGCGATGAAAATCAGGTGAGTGATGATTTGGGAGATTTTATCGATCGCCTGGTGAAGTATAATTTCCGCGATCGCTATTTCTCAGCAGTTGAGGCCAAAGAAGCTTTTCAAGAGATTATCAAGATTCCACCTACTGATGTTGGAAGAAATTCTATACAACAAACTAATAAATCAGACTTGTCTGGGGTTAAAAAAATTGTTGCTGCTGCTGCTTTGTTATTGACTTTTGGTGGTGGTGGCTATTTTTATTGGAATAAGTTGCAAGAGCCTGTGATTTCTTTGTGGACTTATGAAAATACCGATTATGGAATTGAGGTGGATTATCCTGATAATTGGATTTTGGAAAAGAGTGAAGATCCTTTTGGTACTGTGGTGAGTTTTTTTCCTGAGAAAGGTCAAGGGGAATCTTTGGTGACTATTGAGGTGGAAAATATTGATGCTAATGTTTCTCTGGATGAATATACGACCGACGCGATCGCGAAAATCATTCAATATTTACCCGAGGCGAAAATTGTGAGTTCTCAACCAATTAGTTTGGGCGAAAAAGCTGCTCATCGAGTGGTTTATACAGGAAAAAATCGGGGGATGGATTCTACTAGTAAGTATTTACAGGTTTGGTTTTTGGAGGAGAATAGGGCTTATATTTTTACTTATCTTGCCCCAAGCGATCGCTATCAGGATTTTGTGGAAACGGTTGAAAATATTATGATTCCTTCTTGGGAAGTTGGGCAGGTTTTTAATTAATTATCTCTTGTATTTAGAGAGTCTCAAAAAGCTGTTTAAAATCTTGAATTAATTGATCTCCCCAAAGATTTTCCTTTAAAAACTCAATCTCTTCGTAACGTTTATCAATCACTAAAGCAAATTTCGCTAATTCAATCCCTTGTTCAATTTCTCCTTGAGAATACAAAGCAACGGCTAAAGCTAATTTAGGTTCAGCTAGTTCTCCATCAATTTTAATTGCTTTTTGCCAGTTTATTATTGCTTGATCGATATTTCCCTTTTCATATTCAACTAATCCTATATTGTTAATTGCTGGCCAAAAATCTTCTTTTTGAGCGAATGATTTTTTATAAGAAGAGATAGCTTTATCTAATTGTGCTAATTTAAAATAGGCATTTCCTAATTCAAATAAAGCTTCATGAGAATTCTCTTCAATTTTTAATCCTGCTTCTAATTTTCGCAAAGCGATTTGATAATTGCCGTTTTGAAAATAAGCATTTCCTAAAGAAAAAAGGACTGCTTCTTGATTAGGCGCTAATTCTTCTGCTTTTTCTAAAGCCTCAATTCCTCGATCTAGTTGACCTAGTTGAGCATAGAGACTTCCTAATATAAACCAAGCTTCATAGTTATTTGGTGCTAACTGAGTTGCTGATTCTGCTTTTGGTAAAGCGGATTCATACTCTTGAGATTTTATTAACTCAACTGCATCTTGTAAGAGAGCTAATCCTTGCTTTTCTTGCGTAGAATTATTATTCTCTTCCGAAGATGAATTGCTAAAAAATGGATTCGGAACTGTATTACGAAATATATATTTATATTCTTGAGATTCTGGTAAATTATTTATTGCTATTACAAGGTTTTCTTTGGCTGTAACAAATATATTAATTGGTATTCCTCTACTAATATCTCTCCCTGTTTGAATATCTCTTGTTCCTTGTCCATTAATTGCTATCAAACGACCTTTTTCATCTAACACTGCCCCACCGCTACTGCCAGGAAGAGTCTGATTAGTGTAAATCAAAGCATAACCTTTTTCCAATCCGGGATTTCGTACAATTTCCTGCCGAATACTTCTAATTGTGCCTTCAATAATATCTATATCTATTGTTTCTCCAGGAAAACCCGCAACATAAATTCTTTGTAGAGCGTTAATCTTGTCAGAATCACCCATCGTGGCTACTTGATAACTTTGCCCACTCTCAAACGTAAGAATTGCTAGATCAAAACCTGGAATTTCTTTTCTACTAATAACCTTATGTTTCCTACCATCATTAGTACGAATTTCATAATTTTTATCTTCAGCAACTACATGTTGATTAGTTACTACCGAATAAATATTCCCTTTTTTTTCAAAAATCACCCCAGAACCATTGCCATATCCTGTAATTTTCACAGTAATGTTTTTGGCAATATTATTAATCTGGATAATATCTTGAGCAATTACAATTTGTGGTTGCGCCAATGCCAAAGTAGTGATCAGAGCAGTAGGAAATCGATAGGGAAACATAGTGATGTTTTAAAAATCGAGATTAGATATAAGTAATATCACTTAGGAATTATATTAATTTTAGATCTAAACCTAAAATTTCAATGCAAACTTAAATTAAACTAATAAAAGACGAATGCAATTCTCATCTACTCTTTTCCATTTAACAATCCTTCAATATCAAAATATACAGTTCCATCTACCTCAGAAATCAACTCATCTCCTGTTTCTCCATCACTTAGAGAAATTGAGCCAGAAGTAGCCCAGATCCGCCGATCAATAATTCTCTTAAACGCAATATTCGGATCACTGCCATATTTGAGCGTAATCAGTAATCCATTGGGCAAACAAGAACCACCCTTGTATCCCGCCACACAAATCACAGGATAATCATTCATTACCGCTGCTCTCATATATTTCAAAGTGCCATTGCTCTCAAACTTATTAAAACGTGCCGTAACTTCTCGACATCTCTGAACAGGAGTATAAGGAGGCGGAAAAGATTGATCTATCCATCTAATCATCGGCAATTCTCCCCAATGAGTTCGCACGATGGTGGCTCTTTGTTCCTCATCACAGAAAAACCTGGTTTCTCCATAACTAGATTCACCCCAAAACGCGATCGCACTTAATGCAATCCCCACCCCTAAAACAGTTTTCGTAACAAAATTGATTTTCATTAGCCTAATCTAAAAGCACATGATCCTTCAAGATCACTTCTCACAATTTAAGGATATCGTTAAAACCATTAAAACTACCGATATCCTATGGCAAGAATTTACAAAACTATGTTGAATATTCGGTATTAATGCGATCGCGCAAAGACTAAAACCACCTCATCTCTAAAACAACCAACCTAATTTTTCCGCTAATTCTGGCAGAACATCTTCTTGATCACGATATTGATGTATTCTTGCGATGTTATCCTTCTGCTTTAATTTCTTAACTAATTTTTTCGGCAACGAAACATAGTAAACTAGACCTTTATTTGAAAAACCTTCAACAATAACTGATAACCAAGGAGAAGGTGCATTCCCAAAAGGCGTAAAGTAGAAAGGTTCTGAATTCCCGAAAGTTACATCATATACCCCAAATTTAGACCAATTAGTTATTAATAAAGTTCTGTTTAGAGGATCAATACCTATCGGAATAAATTGAGCAATTTTTTTTGTGCCACCATTTTGTTCAATATATTCTTTGGTTGCAAAAAAACTCATATGCAGACGTTGAAAATTATTGACCGATGCTCTTAACTCTGTGGCTAAAGGAAAAGACTTAACTCCGTCATCTGTCAGTACATTGATAAATGAAATAAAATTTCCCAAAATATTCTGTGGCAACTTAACTCTGTTTCGATAATTAACTACTATTGATAGATATCTTTTTTTATTGTAAGTATCTAATTCTGAAATAATACTAAAAAGATGCGCGCATAAAACATCATTTATAGAAAGTTTTTTCCCAGTTTTTTCTGAGAATTGTTCCTTCATATTCTTTAGCTCATTCTCAGAAAAATATAATCCAAAACTAGATTTGTCCCGAGCAGAAAATAGCAGATAAAACAAGAAACCCAAAAATTTCTTTGTATTAAGATATCTAACATTAGGGGTCGTATTGCCATTGTCCTCTAAATTCTCTTGCAGATATTTATCTCTTTCTTCAACAATTAGAGGCAAAGTATATTCTTTCTGGTTTACTTTATTAGACCAAGCTTTCATCAAACACATAAAAGAATACATATCCCCAATGGAATGATGCCAACAAAGACCTAGAGTCATGCCACCACAAGCAAAATAAATAACTTTAATAGTCAATATTGGATTTTGCTGAGATATTACCTTTTTGGGGTCGATCGCATCGACAAGTCTTTTTTTCTTAATTATTGGCAGTTCTTTAAGCAAGTTATCCAAGGTCATATCATCTTTGGCAACAGAAAAAAGAACTCCTTGGTTATTACAATTGATGGCTAAATTACCATCGATATTTTGTAATCTCTCAGCAAAAACTGGAAAATCACTCAGAACTTCCTTAAACACATCTATTAATAAATCTTGATGTGTATTCTTTCTGTAAAAAAAGACCACAGAAACTGGAATATTTTTAAACAATTGATCTGAGATAGTGCAATTAATCGTCTTTTGGGTAGGTCTATTGGCTTGAACAAGAAATGTTTTTGATGTCATGAATTTATCTTCAGTCTTAGTTTGACTCCTCAGATGGCGAGTTAGCTTCAACGCTCATTGCCAGTGCTCTTGATCCGAATTATCCCCTATTTCGCGATAACCCTCCCAACCTCAAGAGTTACTTCGAGGTAACTTTATCTCTTACCTTTTACCTCTTATCTCTTGTCTCTATGCACAACTACTCATTGCTAGTTCGGAACAAATTATGAGAGAATTATGAAAATGAGAAAATTATGAAAAGTTTAGCTATTGTTTATGATCAAATCTGCCGTCTCTAGGAAAGTAATCTCTGTGGGAATATTCTTAACCTTATGGTTAGGCGGTTGTGAGACTAATCCTCAACAGGACAAGGCCGAAGGCAAAAAGAAAGTTGTAACTACTTTCACCATCTTGGAAGATATCGCCCAAAATATTGCTGGAGATAAACTAGAGGTTGAATCGATTACCCGTATTGGCTCAGAAATTCACGGCTATGAGCCAACGCCTAGTGATTTGATTAAGGCTCAGAATGCTGATCTCATTCTTTACAATGGCATGAACTTGGAACGATGGTTTGAAAAGTTTTATGACAATTTGGATGATGTGGATTCTGTATTATTAACCGAAGGCATTGAACCGATCGCGATCGCAGAAGGTCCCTATCAAGACAAACCTAATCCCCACGCCTGGATGTCGCCGCGCAATGCCCTAATTTATGTCGACAACATTCATCAGGCTTTTGTCGCCCTCGATCCCGAGAATACCGATACCTATAACGCTAATGCCGCAGCCTATCGCGAAAAGCTCACAGAAATTGACCGCAAATTATCTGCTGATCTAGCTCGTCTACCAGCAGACCAACGTTATCTGGTGACTTGTGAAGGAGCATTTTCCTACCTCACTCGCGACTACCAACTAGAAGAAATCTATATGTGGCCAATTAATGCCGAGAACCAATCCACACCAAAACAGATTCAACAGGTAATCGAACAAGTTCAACAAAGTTCTGTTCCCGCAGTCTTTTGCGAAAGTACCGTCAGTAACGAAGGCCAAAAAGAAGTCACCAAAGAAACAGGAGCCAGTTATGGTGGAACCCTTTATGTCGATTCTCTTTCGACAGAAGATGGCCCAGTTCCAACTTTTTTAGATTTATTAGAATATGATGTCCAAACTATTACCCAAGGTTTACTTGGTAGTAATGCTGAGAAATAATATTCCCTTTTAACCTAACCCCCAACCACCAATTTACGGAAATACCAGCCATGAGTTTATCTTTAGGAATTACAGTTGATAACATTAGCGTTACCTATAATAATGCTCGCTTAGCTCTTTATGATGCTAGTTGTCAGGTACAACCAGGCCAAATAACGGGCTTGGTCGGCCCTAATGGGGGCGGTAAATCTACTCTGTTTAAGTCCATTATGGGGTTTTTGAATCCGACTCAGGGTCGAGTTCATATCGATGGGTTGTCCATAGAGAAGTCTCAAAAGAAGCAATTAATGGCCTATGTTCCCCAAGCTGATGAGGTGGATTGGAATTTTCCTGTCAGCGTTTGGGATGTGGTGATGATGGGGCGCTATGGCTATATGAATATGTTACGGATTCCTCGGGCTAAAGATCGTCGTTTGGTTAAAGAGAGTTTAGCGAGGGTTGGCATGAGTGATTTTCGCGATCGCCAGATTGGAGAATTGTCTGGAGGCCAAAAGAAACGAGCATTTCTTGCAAGAGCTTTAGCGCAAGAGGGCAAGATTATGCTTTTGGATGAACCTTTCACTGGAGTAGATATCAAGACGGAAAAAAGTATCGTTGATCTGTTGTTGCAATTGCGAGATGCAGGACATACGATTTTAGTTTCGACCCATGATTTAGCCTCAATTTCTACCTTCTGCGATCGCGTAATTTTATTAAACCAAACTATCCTAGCTGATGGCATCACCGAAGAAGTATTTACCGAAGAAAATCTCTCACTAACTTTCGGCGGACTGCCTACAGTAATCAGTTATCAGTAAACATTAAACATTGACCATTAAACAATTATCAATTAGCCATTAGCAATTAGCCATTAGCCAACTAAATGAACGAAATCCTAACTTGGTTTACAGAACCATTGCAATATGGTTTTATGCTCAAAGCCCTTTGGGTTAGTGCATTTGTCGGAATAGTCTGCGCTGTTCTATCCTGCTACATAACTCTCAAAGGTTGGTCATTAATGGGCGATGCAGTGTCCCATGCCGTTGTCCCTGGAGTAGTTGTAGCTTATGCCCTGGGGATTCCCTTTGCTGTGGGAGCTTTTATCTTTGGTTTTGGAGCGACAGTTGCCATTGGTTATGTGAAAGCCAAAACTCGCCTCAAAGAAGATGCTGTAATTGGTGTAGTTTTTACAGGATTTTTTGCCTTTGGCATAGTTTTATCAACCAAAATTCCCAGCAATATTGATTTATTTCATATTCTGTTCGGTAATGTATTGGGGATTTCCCAAGAAGATATTATTCAAACTCTCATTGCAGGTTTTCTAACTTTGGGAATTGTGCTGCTACGACGCAAGGACTTATTGTTATTTTGTTTCGATCCCAATCATGCTAAGGCGATCGGATTAAATATCACATTTATGTATTACACTTTATTGTCAGTACTGGCGCTGACTATTGTGACAGCATTGCAAACTGCGGGAATTGTTTTAGTGGTCGCAATGTTAGTTACTCCCGGAGCCACTGCCTATTTATTAACGGATCGCTTTGATAGAATGCTTAGTATCTCCGTCGGTGCAAGTGTTTTATCCTGTATCCTAGGGACTTATATTAGTTACTATTTAGATGTACCGACTGGTGCCTGTATTGTGGTTTTGCTGAGCCTAATATTTGTGATCTCTATGGTCTTTGCACCTAAATATGGTTTACTCAGCCAAGGACAGGCGAAGCAAAATCCGAAGCAAACTATCTCTATGCTTTAATTTTTTTTGCTTAGAATTTTTTTCTTACTTTTTCTTGAGCTTCCCTTTGTAATTTGTCTGCCATTTCTTCAATATCCTTTTGGGATAATATTTGATCTAATCCCTCTTTTAAAAGAGAAATTAATTTCTGACGGTCAATATAACTTTTAGTAGTTGAAATATACTCACTCAAGTTACGTCCTAATTCTAACCCAGCATGAATATCAGAATTAGCTTCGTCTTCAATTGCTATTGCTTCTTTTAGCCATTTTTCGTCAATCTTGAAGTTACTCATTTCTTTGTCTCCTTAAGATTAAAGTAAACTTATTATCTAATTTTTTCCCCTTCAAAATAAAGTAAGTTTTCTTTCTTTATATCAATTCCAAAATCAATCATGCCTTTTTTCTTTTGACACTCCCGCCGCGGGACGCGGGGGATTCTTGCTTCACTGACCAGTTACTAGATCAAGCAATGTCAGTTGCTCAATCCCCGCACCTCGATCTCCACAAGTGTATTTGCGGTGCCTCGAACTATGCGAGATAAACGACCCCGCGCCTTTGCAAGGCGCTAGGGAACGCGCACCAAGACTGATCACGGGCTGCCCGACCGCGATTTTTCCTCGATTCTCGATCACTTTTGCCGCAGCAACATCTCTATCGAGAGTTACACCACAGTACTGACAATTATGTATTCTTTGACTGAGGCTTTTTTTCCCTGTTGGCAATCGACAACTCGGACATTCTTGACTAGTAAAATCTTTATTTACTTTCTGATAATCTATGCTTTACCCATAAGTCTCTAAAGAAAGATGGGAAGAAGGATGTAGCCGTTTCCAAGTAGAAGCAATATCATGCAATCGTGACAGTCCTCGCCAA
>JBCCYD010000093.1:0-16770 GCA_039190385.1 Cyanobacteria bacterium P01_F01_bin.143
AGCGATTGCGCTTGTGGAATATTTAAAGAAGCTAGAAGAAAGAAAGTAAATATAGTTAATATGATAACAGCAGTAGTAAACGTGAATTGTAACATAAGTTAGGTCTTTTTCAGATAGCTAAACATTTCGGAGAATCAAATTCTTAGCCCTTTTGATTAAAATTTTATTATGTAACTTGAGAATCAACATTAATCTATTAAATAATAGGAATGTTAGCTTATTCCAAGCTCAAGTTAATTAATTGTTATCAACTAAAAAATCAGCGATCGCACTTATCAACTTCTCTGGTTCATCAGCCCGAATCAAATGACCGGAATTCTCAAAAATTCTCAACTCCGCATTAGGAATTGCAACGGCAATTTCTTCAGAAAATTCTGGGGCGCAAATCCAATCATGTCTTCCCCCAATCACCAATGTCGGAGCAGTAATGTTCGGCAATTGGTCTCTAATATCATAATCCCTTAAAAATCCAGCAAAAGCCATATTAAGTGCATCCACAGAATAAATAGTTCTGTCCCAAGATTTAGCACTTAACTGCGGATCATAAGTCAAAGAATACATCGGCCCCATTAGCTGAAAATATTCTTGCAATTGAGCTTCATTCTCAAAAGTTCCCGACCAAAGACGAGCTGCACAGGCAATTTGTTCTGGGGTTCCTTGTTCAGCAAGCGTTGCTTGTGCTCTGTCCAAAAAACGAGAATCTGCCACAGTCGCGATCGCAATTAAACAAGAAACCCGCTCTGGATAACGAGCCGCATAGGAAAGAGCCACCATCCCACCATAGGAAGTCCCAATAACAACAATCTTCTCTAACCCCAAATATTGGCGCAGCGCCTCCATATCCTCGATATTATTTTCCAGGGTATAAGTCTGCTTATCTCCCCGCGCCGATCGCCCTTGTCCGCGATGATCAAAATAGACTAGTTGCATATTCTCGCTCAAAGGCGCAAAACTCAGTTTATAAGAACTATGATCGACCCCTGGCCCACCATGAACAATGAATGCCACTGGTTGCTCACGCATCTCGGAACCATCGACAACCAAAGAAGAGCCTTGAGTATCAAAAAAAATCTCTGTATCTCGTATTTTTGCTCGCATTGCCAGAACCTAAAAAACTAATTATGAAGGATATGCGAAAATTGAAATCAGACTAACAGTGAAGAATATTACCCAAATTACTAATTCTAATTTACTAATTTTTTTAAACATAAATTTATTCTTGAATTGCTTAGGTTTACCAGCGAGTTTGGCATAATTTATCGTGAAAATCAACCTAAGTACTCATTACTTATTACTCATTACTCATTAACTCAATCACAAAAATCGAAAGCATTTTCTAGATAATGCTCCAGCATCAGACTATAGCCTTGGGGATAATTTTCCATCTTCAGAAATTGCTTATTCATAGCGCGATCGCGGTTCTGATACTTCTGACAATTAACCAATGCCACATCAAAACGACAATAAAAATCGGCAAGTTGAGGGTTTTTAGCGAGAAATAAAGCTGCGGTTTGGGATATTTTGCGTTGTTTCTGCGGCGCGATCGCGTCTAATCCTTTATTATCCCAACTGCGATCGCTACGGGTTTTGACCTCGACAAACACCAACATGGGCTGGGATTTCTGACGAGCAATCACATCGATCTCGCCCCACCGACAACGCCAACGATAGTGTAATATTTGATAGTCTTGCTCGGACAACCATTTGCCGACTAACTGCTCTCCAAGCTCTCCCAGGGAAATTGTCATTTTAAAATAATAATTTTGAATTATGAATGAGGAATAAATATGAAAATTCTAAAAAGTAGCTATATTTTCCCCTTAAAGAAAGTAATTGTCTCTACCATAATTATTTTCTTGGTTAATCTCTTGATGATTGGTAGTCTAATTGCTCCAGCTTGGGCGATCGATTACACGAAGCAAACCTTAAACAACGCGGATTTTTCTCATCAAAATCTAACTGATGCGACTTTCGATCATACCAATCTCATTGGAAGTGATTTTAGTGATGCTAATCTTTTTGGCGTAAGATTTTTTGGTGCTAATTTAAGGGAAACTAATTTTACCAATGCTAATTTGAAATTTGCTGATCTCGAAACTGCTCGCTTGAGCGATGCTGATTTAACTAATGCTGTTTTGGTAGGAGCCTATTTAACTAATGCTCTGTTGGATGGGGTTACTATTGATGGGGCAGATTTTTCTGGGGCGTTACTAGATATTAATGATGAAAAGGTCTTGTGTGAGATTGCCACAGGAACTAACCCGACTACAGGTCGAGATACTAGAGATACCCTATATTGTTTTTAGACTGAATAAATAGCGAATAAAGATTTTGACCACCATGCAAATATCAATCAAATCCGTAAATGCAACTGGGGGACTAGCCCCCCAGACCCCCCATTGGGGACGATGTCCTCCCCAAACCCCCGACAATGTATTGGCAAGTGAGTCGGGGCAATTTGGTTTTCTTGATCATTATTAAATCTGCTGAATCAGAATTAGCTAGTGCAAAAAAAATTCCTTCAAGATTTTCTCTCCTAATCTTTGGGAAATTTGAGTAAGTCCGAATTCTATAGTTTCACTGCGTAATATCGTAATATCAGTTAATTAATAATGAACGACCAACTCATAACGATTCCGATCGCGCCAGAAAATTTTAAATCAGGTTTTGTAGGCATCATCGGTAGACCCAATGTGGGAAAGTCTACTTTGATGAATCATTTGGTTGGTCAAAAAGTTGCGATCACTTCTCCTGTTTCCCAAACTACTCGTAATCGCCTGCAAGGTATCCTCAGCACTCCTCAAGCTCAAATCATTTTCGTTGATACTCCAGGAATTCATAAACCCCATCATGAATTGGGCAAAGTGATTGTCAAAAATGCTCAAACGGCAATTAATGCTGTTGATGTAGTTTTATTGGTGGTTGATAGTTCGGCAAGGGCAGGGAAAGGCGATCGCTTTATTGTAGAGTTACTCAAAAAGACTAATAATCCGGTAATTTTAGGATTGAATAAAATAGATCTCCAGCCAGAACTGCATGACAGAATTGATAAAAGTTACCAAGATATTGCCACAGAAAATAATTGGGCAGTTAGTAAGTTTTCTGCGATTACAGGGCAAGGCACAGAGGATCTACAAAGTTTATTAGTTGATAAGCTCGAAGTTGGACCATATTATTATCCTCCTGAGTTGGTAACTGATCAACCAGAAAGATTTATTATGGCAGAATTAATTCGAGAACAGATATTATTGCAAACCCGTCAAGAAATTCCCCATTCTGTCGCGATCGCGATCGAAAAAGTGGAAGAAACGGAGAAAATAACCAAAGTTTTTGCCGCAATCAATGTTGAGCGTAGTTCTCAAAAAGGAATTTTAATTGGCAAAAAAGGCAGTATGCTCAAGAAAATAGGGAGTGAAGCCAGACAACAAATTCAGAAGTTAATCGCGGGTAATGTTTATCTGGAATTATTCGTCAAAGTAGAACCGCAATGGAGACAATCGAGATTGCGTCTGGCAGAGTTTGGTTATCAGGTTGAAAGTTAGCTAATTGCTAATTGTTTAATGGTCAATGTTTAATGATTAATGTTCAATGGTCAATGTAAAATTGTTTGCTGTTTATCAAGAAGTTTATGGAAAACCAGAACTCAGCTTAAGTTTTCCTGAAGGGACGACGGTGGGAGATGTTTTGGATTATTTGATTCAAGAAAAACCGGAGCTGGCAAAATGGCGAGAGGTCACTCGTTTTGGTATCAATTTACAGTTTGTCCCCGCTGAAACTGTGATTAATGATGGAGACGAAATTGTCTTAATTCCTCCTGTCAGTGGCGGCTAAGATATTGAAATACAAGTATATTTCAGAATTGTATATTTTATATTAAATAAATAAATTACAGGATTATGATTATGCTATGCTGATCCGAAAGTCGAGCAGAGAGGAGTTGAGCATTGAATTATAACCGTGATCCTTGGTCCATCCTGAAAGAAACTAGCCGCACATTTTACATCCCCATTAACTCTCTTCCAGGGGATTTGAAGAAAACTGTCGCCTCTGCTTATCTCTGCATGCGAGCAATTGACGACATTGAAGATAGTGAGCTTCTAGATAGTAAAACCAAAGCTCAACTGCTACGAAATATCAGCCTCAATCTACAATCCCAACAGTATGATCACGAGCAAGATCGCTTCGCTGCCGAGTTGGGTTACTATAGCGATCGCCTACCCGAAGTGACTATGCGTATTCAAGAATGGTCTCTACTAGCTCCTCGGGCGATCGCGCCAAGAATTTGGGATGCCACCGCTGCAATGGCAGATCGCATGGCCTATTGGGCAGAAAATAATTGGCAAATTAATACCAAAGCTGACCTCGATCGCTACACTTTCAGTGTTGCCGGGGCAGTGGGTTTACTCTTGTCTGATATTTGGGGTTGGTACGACGGCACAAAAACGGATCGAGAGCAGGCGATCGGTTTTGGTCGGGGTTTACAAGCAGTGAATATTATCCGTAATCGGGAAGAGGATTTGAGTCGAGGAGTCGATTTTTTCCCTAATGGTTGGGATGTAGCTATGATGCAGGAATATACGCGATCGCAATTGCAACTGGCAAATCTTTACATTGAAGCTTTAGGTACTAGTCCAGCATTAGATTTCTGTCGTATTCCCTTAACCTTGGCTTATGCCACTTTAGATGCGATCGCTTCTGGGAAAGAAAAGCTATCTCGCAAAGATGTCTTGTCCCTCGTGGCAAAACTGTAAATTAAAGTCAATATCGTCAATTTTTCTGTAAAATTCTGAGAAGGCATATTAATCATGAAAAGTTATGACAGATTGGCAACTAGTAGAAGGGGGCATCACAGCTCCTAAAGGCTATCAAGCAGCAGGAATCACTGCGGGATTAAAGGCTTCTGGCGCTAAAGATTTAGCTTTAATTCTTTCTGAAACAGATGCGATCGCAGCGGGAGTTTTTACCCTATCTCAAGTTCGTGCTGCTTGTGTAGACTACTGTCGCCAACGGCTACAAGATAATGTTAGTGCCCGAGCAATTCTTTGTAACTCAGGGCAAGCGAATGCCTGTACAGGAGAGCAAGGTTGGCAAGATGCGATCGAATCGGCAGAATTATTAGCCAAACAACTAAATATTTCTCCCCAGAGTATTTTTCTTGCTTCTACAGGAGTTATTGGGCAAAGAATCAAAATGGATGCCCTACGGCAAGGGATTCCCCAATTGGTTGCTGCGGCAAAAGTTGATGGTGGCAAAGATGCTGCCGAAGCAATTATCACCACAGACTTGATAACCAAAGAAATTGCCCTAGAAACTAATATTGAAGGTCGTCCTGTGAGAATTGGTGGTATTTCCAAGGGATCGGGGATGATTCATCCTAATATGGCGACTATGTTGGCCTTTATTACCTGTGATGCTGCAGTATCAACCCATTTATGGCAGGAAATGCTGGCACGAGCTGTTGATAAGAGTTTTAATCAAATCACAGTTGATGGTGATACCAGTACCAATGATTCGGTGATTGCCTTGGCTAATGGACAATCCCGCACTACAGCGATTCGGGAAATGGGCAAAAATGCTGAGAAGTTGGAGGCTATGTTGACTGAAGTTTGTCAATATTTAGCTAAAGCGATCGCCCGTGATGGGGAAGGGGCAACTTGTTTAATTGAAGTTAAAGTCTCGGGTGCGGCTAATGATCAAGCAGCAGCCCAAATTGCTAAAACCGTTGCGGGCTCTTCCTTGGTTAAATCGGCTGTTTTTGGGCGAGATCCTAATTGGGGTCGGATTGCCGGAGCAGCAGGCAGAGCTGGGGTGAAGTTTCATCAGGATGAATTAGGTATTAAATTGGGTGATATTCATTTGATGGATAATGGTCAACCCTTGGAGTTCGATCGCGATGCGGCCAGTAATTATCTCAAGCAAGCAGCGGCGGGGGCATATTTAAAGGAAGATACGGTGTTAATTTCTTTGATTGTGGGCAGTGGCTCAGGAGAAAGTACCGCTTGGGGTTGTGATCTGACTTATAAATATGTGGAGATTAACGCCGAATATACAACTTAGTCAGTTAGCAGTTAGCAGTTAACAGTTATCAGTTATTATCCTGTTTCAATTTAATACAAATCAGTTTTCAGACGTAGGATGTGTTAGCGACAGCGTAACGCATCCCACAAATTTTAATTCCATGCAAATCAGCTTTCTACTTAGTATTATTCTCATTTTGTTATTGGGATTTTTTGGTGGTCAATTGGCTCGCCGAATGGGCGCACCGCCTCTAATGGGAATGATAATTGTCGGAATTTTATTAGGTGCGGAAGTCACTAATCTAGTTGCGCCTTCGGTGTTGGATATTGCTGATGATCTACGGGCGATCGCGGTAATGGTAATTCTCATGCGGGCAGGATTAGGCTTAGACCGTGATAAATTGCTAAAACAGGGTAATGTGGCATTAAGACTTGGTATCTTACCTGCTATCACAGAAGCGATCGCAGTTGCTTTAGTTGCCATCTGGCTATTCCAATTTGATTTGCTCACAGGTTTATTATTGGGCTGTGTTGTCAGCGCCGAATCCCCAGCTGTCATCGTTCCAGGAATGTTACGTCTCAAAAGTTTGGGTTGGGGAACTGCCAAAGGCATTGCCGACGCTATTCTCACAGGTAGTGCTTTATCAGATGTTTTAGTGCTACTTTTATTCAGTTTGTTGCTTAATTTTTTGTCTTCTTCGGCGATCGATAGTAATGCTCTGTGGTTGTTACCTTTTCAAGTCATTAGTCAAATTATTTTCGGGGTGATCATTGGCTATTTGGGCGCAAAATTAATTGTTGTTTTGGCAATCAAGCAAAAATGGACTCAAAATACAGTTCAAGATACTTTAATCACTGCTGCTCTAGCGTTATTCATCGTTGTTTTGGCTGAGCAATTTCCTTATTTTTCAGGTTACTTGGCGGCAATGGCCATGGGTTTTTTCTTAATTGAATTCCATCCTCCTTTAGCTAGAAGATTGCGCATCGAATTTAATCATCTGTGGATTGTGGCGGAGATTATTTTATTTGTGCTCATGGGGGCCACGATTCAAATCAAGGTTTTGGAAAATGTTTTATTACCAGGAATTTTACTGCTCGCGATTGGTTTGGTTTGTGGGCGTAGTATTGGTTGGTACTTAGCGACCTTGGGCAGTAATTGGAATTGGCGCGAGAAGTTATTTTTATTGCCAGGCAATTCGGCAAAGGCAACAGTACAAGCGGCTATTGGAGCGATTCCTCTGAGTCAAGGAATTCCAGGTGGAGAGATTATTCTGGCGATCGCAGCACTATCGATTTTAATTACGGCTCCGCTAGGTGCTTGGGCAATTTCTACTTTTGCACCGAAACTACTGACTCAATCTCCAGTCGATCCGACCAAAATCGCGATCGCAACACCGACGATTCTCTTAGCAGCGATCGATACTTCCGATTTAGCGACTGCTGTTTTAACTAAAGTGGCAGATTTAGCCAGAAGAAGCAATGGAGAGGCGATCGTAGTTCATGTTAAAAATACTTCTTCCGATACAGAAATTACCCAATTGCAACAACTTACTTCCCAGTTACTTTTAGATATTCCCCATCAGTTTTTCACTATTACCGGTTCGATTCCCGAGGAGATTATACGTCTGGCTCAAGAACATCAAGTCACAGATATCATTATGGGCAAACGAGGACATCAACCCCGCCCACAAGTCTTAATTGGTTCGGTATCCCAAGCTGTTATCGAAACCAGCACAATTCCCGTAATTTTAGTCGAAAAAAATCTCAGTAAGTATTAGTTACTGATCAATAGTCAATGTTTAATGTTTAATGGTCAATGTTCAATGTTTAATGTTCAATGATTTCTCCCGCTAACTTATGCAGATGATCAACATGTTTAACTGTTGCTTCAGTAGGTTGAAGTCCTACAGTACGAAGAATATCTTTCCAACGATAAGTCCAATCATGCTTAAGTAAACAATTAGCGATATTATTGCGGGAAATTCGAGCTAATCTTTCTGGTTGAGCATCGAGTTCGGCAATAACTTTTGTGATATCCGTAGTTCTCGGATCTACTTTGATTATGGGATCTTCCCAATCAAAATATTGAGAAAATTCTTTATTATTAGGTGGCATTCCTAAAAGGACTGTTCCCGATGCTGTACATTCAAAAAAGCGATAACCAATCTCCTGAATGCCTCCTGTTTCCTCCGTGGAGTTGAACTTGGCATAATAAGCAATAGTATAACGACATCTATGTAAGATACTGGCAAACAAATCACGATGTTCTTGGTGATTATTGACCATAAATTTTCCTTTGATCGTATCGTAGTAGTAGAAAAAGTCTTTTTGATTTGATAACTGCTTCAGAGAATTGTGAATATCAGATTGACGACGTCCCATATAGGAAACATCAATCGTACGTTGTGGAGGATTAGGATAGGGACAAAATCTTTGGGTACTAACAGCAGGAGGAAGATAGGAACAAGGACGTTCGTATCTTTCTTCAAAGGCTTTTACACAATGTTTAACACCGATAAAGATGTGATCAAAACTCCGAAATGGTTCTTGTTTTAATGCCCAATCATCTAGTTCGGGTTCCCAGGCTTCAACAACATAGCAAACAGCATGACGAAATTTTTCACGCCAACCTTTAATCGAGTTGATTAGATAGAGTTGCCAAGGACAGTCTATGACGACAAATAACAAGTCATATTCCCGATCTAAAGGCAGTTCATTAGGGAAATTGCCGATCGCTCTAGCAAATTTATCCGAACCACTAATAGATCTGGCTGCGCGATAAATTTTGCGAGATAGGGGATATTCACTGGTCGGACTATATAGTTGGGCTCCTTCTATGTCACAAAGTAAATCTTCCCATGCATAAATACAACAATTTGCTACTTGGGAACGGAGATTCCTCACAGAAAGTATTAAGGTCCGTGGTTGATTATTATTAGACATAGTTGTAATAGATAGATAGGAAATAAAATTTTAGTTATTCTTTAGTTTAGTCGTTTTCTTTTAATTTTTAAGTTTAGTAAAAACATAGTTAAGCAATAGTTCAAAAATTATCAAATTCCAGAACTATTGCTATCTTGAAAGAGATAAAAGCTTACAAAGTCATTAATTGGGTTGAGACTCCCATATCTTCGAGCATTTGCCCAATTTCATCATAATAAATTTCATTCATAATGATTACTTTATCAGGCTGATATTCTTTTAAAAATTCTGGAGACATAATCTTTTTGCCTACTCCAGGAATAAATTTACCGTGGCGGTTGGGATTAATATCGACAACATATTCTATTTTGTCAATTGTATCTAAAGTCGTTAAGAAAGCAACACATTTAGAGCCAGATCCCCAAACAACTACTTTTTGATTTTCTTCTTTCATTTTAGTCAGGGTCTCTTTCCACTCTTGTAATTTGCCCTGAATATTACTCGCAAAATGCTTAACATCTTCAGCGACTTCGGCAACTGATTCTTCAAAAGGATGAACTTTATCGGAAGTTTGCTCTGGTATAGGTTGGGCTTCGACAATTAAATATTGCTCGCCATACTCTTTGTACAAATCTGTGACTTCAAATCCACAAGAGCGGAAAAGACGAGCTAGGGTTCCCGGACTAAAATAGGAACAATGTTCATAGTAAATATCTTCAAAAGCTATTTGTTGCATAACCCGAGTATTGTCGGGAATTTCCAAACAAAAAGCAATTTCTGTGCGATCGCCAATGGAGTCACGAACAGCCTGGACAAATTCTTTAGTATCTTGAATATGCTCTAAAGTATGACGACAACAGATAAAGTTACCGACATATTCGGCATGGTTTTTACTATAATATTCTCGAATAAATTTTACGCGATCGCTGGCTTCACTTTCTACTCTTCCCGGAACCACACTCGGGTCAATTCCCACACCGCGATTATTACCCAATTCACACATTAAAATGAGGAAATCTCCCTTATCACAACCGATTTCCACAAGATCCTTATCATGTAAATCATACTTATTAATCCATTTATCAGCTAAGAATTTAGCAAACTTATTAAAAGTTGGAGAATAACTTTGTTGGCTTTCATAATTCGGCGCATAAGCTGTCCATTTAGTATCGAATTCTACATTAGCAATAAAGCCACATTCAGGACAAAAACCAAGAACTAAATCTCCACAAGGAAAATCTAAAGCTTCTTCCTTTGTTGGCATCATAAGACAACTATGAACAGGAATATTTCTGACTTCATAAAAAATATGTAATCCTCGACTACCGCAATTAGGACAACAATATTCGTAATTAAGACTATCTAAGTCACATTTAATAGCAGGTGCTGTGTTAACCATGATTTAATTGTTTTCTCGTATTAATAACTATCAACTCACAAAGGTTTATTCGACAATTTTTGGTTCAGGAATCGGCACGATAAATTTACCTCCAGCAGCTCGATAAGCTTCTTGTTGTTGCATAATTTCCTTGGCAAAATTCCAAGCTAAAATTACAACATAATCAGGTTGATCTTCTAACAATTTACTAGGAGCAAAAATAGGCAGATGACTCACACTATAATAGCGACCTTGTTTGAAAGGATTAAGATCCACGACATAGTCTAATAGAGTTTTATCAATTCCTAAATAACTAATCATGGTATTAGCTTTAGCTGCCGCACCATAACCAACAATTTTCTTCCCTTGCTTTTTCAAATCCCAAAGAATATCCAGCATCGAATATTTAAAAGATCTTACGCGATCGGCAAAAGCCTGATAATATTCGAATTGATCTACTCCTAATTTACTTTCCGAATCTAATAAGTTTTGAACCGATTCTTGAACATTCTCTTTTGGTTCAACATAAATTCGCAAAGAACCACCATGAATTGCTGTGCGCTCAACATGATTAAAATATAAACCATGTTTTCTAAACAAATTATCTAAAGCAATAACTGAAAAATAACAAAGATGTTGATGATAGATTGTATCGAATTCACAATGCTCTACTAAATCCACAACATAAGGCGCTTCGATAACTGCTACTCCAGTATCCTTTAAGAGAATCTTAATTCCTTTGACAAAGCCATTAATATCGGGAACATGAGCTAAAACATTATTGCCCAAAAATAAATCAGCTTGCTTGCCTTCAGCACGCAATTTTGTCGCGAGTTCTTCGGTAAAGAAAGTGCAGATAGTATTGACTCCAGCTTTTTGTGCTGCTGCTGCCGGCCCTGACGCCGGGTCAATTCCTAGAACAGGAATACCTTCTTCGACAAAGTTTTTCAGCATATAACCATCATTACTCGCAGCTTCGATAACTAGGCTATTACTATCTAAATTTCTCGTTTTAATCAAATTTTTGGCACTTTCGCCGAAATGCCTAAGTAGAGAAGGAGAAATTGAGGAAAAATAAGGATAATCTTGACAAAACAAAATTTCTGGAGGAACTTGTTCTGTAATTTGTACCATGCTACATTCTGGGCAGAAAGCTAAATCTAAAGGGGCTGTATATTCAGGCTTAGCTAATTCTTCTACCGTTAAAAGATTATCTGCTAGGGGAGTATAACCGAAAGAGATTACCGTGTTGAGGTTATTCTTTCCACAAGATATACAAGATGCTTTTTTTAATTTCATTTTTAATAACTTGTCCTATATTTATTAATCTGAAATGGTATTTAATTTTTGCTCATCAAAAAACAAGGGAATAAAATATCGCGATCGCTCAAAGCATGGCACTGCATGATCGCATTAGATATTATTCCCTTTAATATTTACTTAATTAACAACAGCTAAAGCTTCTTGTTTCCAATAAAGCCTAGTGTCTAGTAAGTCTTGTCCAATAAGATATTTGATATGGGCAATTCTTTTATATTTCACCCCTTCAAATTCTTCTAAACTTAGACCAACTTTTTTATAGGCTTCGTATAATTCTTGTGCTCCTTTGCGAGCATCCCATTGCGGTTTAAAGTTAGGTAGTGCCTTCATGACCTTATCGCATTTAACACGATAACAACGCTTATCAGGTCCTCCATTAGGATCATACTCAATTTCACAGTTAGGAACAGTTTCTTTCACAATATCTGCCAACTCGCGAATTTGGTAGTTATCTTCATTACGACAAATATTGAAAGCTTCGTCATAAACAGCTTCTTTGGGGGCTTCTAGCACGGCAATAAATGCCCGAGAAATATCTTCGATATGGACAATTGGTCTCCAGGGAGTACCGTCACTTTTAATAAATACTTTGCCTGTAGTTAATGCCCAAGCAACTAAGTTATTAAGCACTAAATCAAAACGCAAACGAGGAGAGACTCCATAAGCAGTCGCATTACGTAAATAAGTAGGACAGAAGTTCTCATCTGCTAACTTACTCAATTCTTGCTCTACTCTCACTTTGGAAACACCATAGGGAGTAACAGGATTAAGATCAGACTCTTCATTTAACCAATCAACTCCTCCTGCACCATAGTTACTACAAGAAGAAGAGAAAATAAAACGCTCTACCCCAGCTTGTTTAGCGAATTTTGCCAACTTCACAGATGCGGTGAGGTTAATATCTTCTGTGAGATCCGCTTCATAATTACCTAAAGGATCGTTGGATAATCCTGCAAGATGAAGTATTGCATCATATCCCTCAACATCTGAAGGTTTTATATTACGGATATCTTTAATCATTTCTGGTATTTCAACAATTCCCTCACCAAAGGTGCAACGTTGATAATAGTCAGTATCTAGACCAACTACTTCATAACCTTTTGCCAAGAGCATAGGTACTAAAATTGTTCCGATATAACCTTTATGTCCAGTTAATAATATCTTTTTCACGAATAAACCTCTTTATATTAAACTAAATACTTTTTATTTACATACAGGGGAAAGAATTGTTTACAGGTAGATACATATACCCCTTCAATTAACTACGATAGTCAGATGAATACTTGAACAGCAACCGAATATTTACGGTTTTTTCTTTCCCCTAAAAATCGTTAATACGAAAAACTCGAATCTATACTAGTGGGAATTTCTATACTAGTTGGAATTTATCTGCCCAAGTTTTCCAGGGTGCGTTGCCGCTTTCCCACATTTTTGCAAGGCGTTTTTTATCTCTTAAGGTATCCATACATTGCCAGAAACCTTCATGCTTGTAAGCCATCAGTTTGCCATCTGCGGCTAAACCTTCTAAGGGCTCTTTTTCAAAGAGGGTCGCATCGCCATCGATATATTCAAAGACTTCTGGTTCTAAGACAAAGAAGGCACCGTTAATCCAACCTTCTGCAGTTTGGGGTTTTTCAGAGAATTTAGCAATCCGTTCTCCTGAAAACTCTAAATGCCCAAAACGTGCCGGGGGGCGAACGGCGGTTAAAGTCGCTAAGATGCCGGATTCTTCTTTGTGATAATTATGAAATGCCAAGAGCTTCTTGAGATCAATATCAGAAACACCATCTCCCCAAGTCAGTAAGAAAGTTTCTTTGCCATAGACCTGACCTTTTTTGGCGTTAGAAAGATAGGGAATCAGACGTTTAATCCTTCCGCCAGTGTTAGTCGATAATCCAGTATCAATTAGTTCTACTGTCCAATCATCTACCGTATCATCACTGTGATTAGTAATTTTTCCATTGCGTAATTCTACGGTTAAATTACTATTAAAGGCGCAGTAGTCTCTAAAATACTTCTTGATGACATGGCCTTTGTAACCTAGCGCTACTACAAAATCCTTAAAGTCATAATGATAATAATGCTTCATTATGTGCCACATGATAGGTTGAGTGCCGATTTCTACCATAGGCTTTGGCTTATCAACAGTTTCTTCCGAAATACGAGTTCCTAATCCACCAGCAAGAATACCTACTTTCATAATATTTTCTTGATTTTTTAAGTGTTATTTATTGTTGATATCTAGAATACGTGATTGATGAGCAATCGCGTCTTTGATATTCCCAATATAGATTAGGTATATGAAGTTCTCATTAATACACAACGTTATTCATGTAAAGAATCGGCAAAGATTATTTTGCTATCTGAGGGTAAATACGAAAACTCTATATAGATTAAGGGTTTTCGCCCACAAACATCAATCAACTGAAGTGTGTAACAAAATGTAAATCACTCTTGATTTAATACTAATTAGAAGATTAAATCTGCTTTACAAAAGCTGGAAATTTCTATCCCTCATCTTCAATCGTTTAGATAGAAATGCCCCGGCAACTGTAATATAGATAATTGCCACTAAAACTAGAGGATAGGTTCAGAATCGAATGTTAGATTTAACGGGAAAGAATGCTTTTGTCACAGGAATAGCAAATAATCGTTCCATTGCTTGGGGTATTGCACAACAATTACATAAAGCAGGAGCGAATCTTGGAGTTAATTACCTTCCGGATGCCAAAGGACGTTATGAGAAAAAAGTTAAGCAATTAGTTGAGCCCCTAAATCCAGATTTGATTCTACCTTGTGATGTCCAAGATGATGCCTTGATGGAAGATATGTTTAACGCGATCGCGGAAAAATGGGGCAAGTTAGATATTCTCGTTCATTGTCTAGCTTTTGCCGACAAGGAATATTTGATGGGCGACTATAGCAGTGTTCCTCGGGATGCTTTCAGCAAGTCTTTAGAGATTAGTGCCTATTCCCTAACTCATTTTGCTCGTCTAGCAAAGCCCATCATGAAAGAAGGCGGTAGCATTGTCACCTTGTCTTATCTCGGAGGAGTCAAGGTAATGCCCAACTATAACGTCATGGGAGTAGCAAAATCAGCACTAGAAATGAGTGTACGCTATCTTGCTTCAGAACTAGGACCACAAAATATTCGAGTAAATGGCATTTCCGCAGGGCCGATTAGAACCTTGGCATCTTCTGCTATTGGGGGGATTCTCGATATGATTCGGATGATGGAAGAAAAAGCACCCCTCAGACGAACTGTTACCCAAGAAGAAGTAGGTAATACCGCCGCGTTTTTATGTAGCGATCTCGCTAGTGGGATTACGGGACAGATTGTTTATGTTGATGCTGGATATGAGATTATGGGCTAAGCTATTTCGCGTTACTGATTAAGAGAAATCCAAAAAGGGAATCTTAGATTCTAAGACTCCCCCTTTAAAAAAGTATTACAACTCAAGCAATAACGACAATTGTGACTAAACCAATGTTCTAGTCTTCGTAGACGCGACATTCTGGAGCATCTGGATTAGTATCACAATATTTTTCAAGAGAACTTTTCTCGGGATTATTCTGACGTTGGTGGGAAGCTTCCGCTTGAAGTTCCTCAACTGCGTCCCAAGCAACAGCACATTCAGCAGAAGTGGAACCTTCAGTACTACATACTTCTCTTGCTTGCTCGGTTTCTTTTTTGATTTGTTCTTTTAGGTCAGTCATATTATTCTTTTATCCTAGTTTTTATGGTTAATCGTGGGAAGCAAGCGTTGCTCCTTAGTTTATAAGTTTAGCCATATTCTGACAATATCCATTGTAACGTTGTGGTTCATTTGAAAACCAAAATAAAGTTAAAAGATTAACCAAGCTCAGAAACGAGAAAGTAGGTTTTCTCACTAGATAAAATCACTAGTATCAATATTCACGGCATCAATACCAATCAAAGTAGCTAGAATTTCATTGGTAGCAGTTTCTAAGATGTCAGTATTTGCTCCATTCTGATTAATAGTCAGACTGCCAAAGGATAAACCACCAGTTAAATCTAATAAATCAAAACCATCTTGATAATCTTGAATAATATCGCGATCGCCAGTAGTAACAGAGGCGATAACAAAGTGATCGCTTCCTGAACCACCTGTCAAAGTATCAAGACCTAAACCACCGATTAATCTGTCATCGCCATTTTGGCCGAAAAGGCTATCAGCACCAGTACCGCCGTTCAGAGTATCATTCCCATCATTGCCAGATAATTTATCATCATCGTTCTGCCCATAAAGACGATCATCACCAAATCCGCCATTTAAGGTATCGTTACCATCGCTACCATTGAGAGTATCATCATCATTGTTCCCGTAAAGCTTGTCAGCCCCAGATCCACCTTTTAGGGTATCGTTACCATCGCTACCATTGAGAGTATCATCATCATTGTTCCCGTAAAGCTTGTCAGCCCCAGATCCACCTTTTAGGGTATCATTACCATCGCCGCCACTCAGAGTATCATTATCATTATTCCCGAATAGACTATCATTTCCAGTTCCGCCATTTAGGATATCGTTGCCAAAACTGCCAGACAGTTTATCATCGTTATTTTGACCGAAAAGACTATCATTTCCAGAACCTCCACCAAGAGTATCATTGCCATCACCCCCAACTAGTCGGTCATCATTATTTTGACCGTAGATATTATCATTTCCAGCACCCCCACCAAGAGTATCATTGCCATCACCTCCGTTGAGAGTATCATCATTATTGTTCCCGTAAATATTATCATTTCCAGCACCGCCGTTTAGGGTATCGTTACCATTCCCTCCATTTAGACTGTCGTCATTATTTCCGCCAAGAAGACTATCGTTACCTTGTTCTCCGATGAGAGTATCATCTCCATTAGCGCCAATCAGAGTATCATTACCTTCTCCTCCATTGAGGCTGTCATTGCCTGCTTGACCATTTAGATGATCATTATCCTCTGCTCCTAAAAGAGTGTCATCTCCGTTTCCACCCATTGGTCACAAGTTAAGGAATTAGGAAATTTGTCAAGGGGGAAGAAAAATCATGTGAAACTACCAAGCAAAGAAGAGTTGAGTAATTGTAATTGCCCATGAGTAACAACCGAAAACGTTGCCTTGACCATGCAAAAAA
>JBCCYD010000094.1:0-16610 GCA_039190385.1 Cyanobacteria bacterium P01_F01_bin.143
ACACTTTTAAAATACTCCTTAATAGAATCATCTTCCGAAAATATTCACTGATAACTGTTAACTGATAACTGATGACTGATTTACTGATTATCCCATTCTGTTGCGGCATCTTGGACAGCTTGTTCGACGGTTTTCTCTCCGAGCATAGCGGCTTGTAAGTTTTCGTAAATTACTTTTTTTAAAATTTGAGAATTATCCATTGCCGGAATTAGGACTTCGGCATCTTTCAGTTGTTGCGCACTAACTTTTCGAGCTTGTTCAATGGTCGTTGTAGTTGCTTGTTGTTCTAATTCTTCAATATATTGATTAACGGCATCGGTGGTAGAAGGAAGCACATTGGCTTCTTTAGCAAAGGCTAATTGATTGGCAGTGTTGGTAACGAATAAGGCGTAATCCACAGCTTTTTCTGGTTGATCGGTATCTTTGGGAATAGCGAGATTCATTACGGCAACATTTTTTTTACCAGTTTTGCCAGTAATTTGGGTAGAAACGGCTGAAACTTCGGCGATCGCGGGGGCATTAGTCGCGATATCGTTAAAAAATTCTGCCCCAGAAGATAAAAATGCTGTCTCTCCTGCTTGATATAATTCCGCTGCATAACGATGTCCTTGAGTCAGTACTTCTGGCGGTAATAATTTATTTTGATATAACTCTACCCAGTAATTAAAAGCTGCTTGACCTTCAGGTGTATTAAAGGCTGCTTTGCCCTCCTCATCAACTAAAGTAACGCCCATTTGCACCATAGATTCGAGCACTTCTCCCGAATCTCCTGGGGAAAAGGTAACAAAAAAAGCATATTTTCCAGTTTTTTCCTTGATTTGTTTCGCCGCGATCGCGAGTTCTTGATAAGTTTGTGGTGCTTGTGTTAAACCTGCTTCTGTAAGTATATTTTGATTATAAATAGTTACTCTTGTAGTTAGATACCAAGGAAGACCAAAAGTAACGGATTCGCAATTCTCTTCTTTGCAGACTTCAATACTGCTAGCTTGCCAAATCTTCGGTAGATAGGTTTGTTGCTCTTCAGTCGCGATCGCTTCATCTAAATCGAGCCAAGCATTACGGGATGCGAGTTGAGAAGCAAAATTAGGATTGAGATTAACCACATCAGGCGCTGTCTTAGCCGAAATTGCCGTTAAAATTTTACTTTCCATAGCCGTCCAAGGAATATCGATCCAACGCACTGGCATGGTTTGATCTTGGGTAAAATTATTGTTTACCTGTTCAAAATACTGATTAAATTTTGGTTGCAACTGCATGGTCCAAAATTCTATCTCTTCAGAATTACTACTCGAATTCTGATTACAACCCACTAACCCAGCTATCAAGAAACTAACCGATATCCAACGACAAATTTTTAGTCTTTTCACAATGTTTTTCCTATCATTATAAAGATTCGTAATTAGCTCGTCCAAGATTATAAAACAAAAATTAAGTAATTTTTACTAGTAAATAAATGAAATAATTTACTTTTTTCGGTATAAGCACTTATTCTTGAAAATCATTTTTTGCAGCTACAATATCCTAGACAGACAACCATAATAAAGACCTTTAAACCCAAGTCAGTGTTTAACTCAAAAAAAGGCATTTGACAAGGGACAAATTATCCAAATAGAACATTAGCATAAATATATTTTTGGCAACAATAATCGAGGATTAGGCAATGCTCAAAAAAATCACCAGTCTATTTGCAAAGAAACCTGATGTAGTAGGGATAGAAATTAATCCACAGCGGATCAATATTACTCAGATTGCCAAACAGGGTCAACAATATAAATTATTGACTAATGTATCAGCCGAGATGCCCGAAGGCGTTTATGAGGATGGTCAAATTATTGATTCTCTGACTTTATCAGAGCTAATCAAAGATACTTTTAAACAACATCGGATCAATGCCACGCAAGTTATTACTGCGGTGCCGATGCGAGAAGCAATTATTCGCTTAATTCCCGTTCCCGCCGAGCTTGATGAAGAGGAACTCAAGGATATGGTCATGGTTCATGAAGCGAGCATGTATTTACCCTATCCCCGAGAAGAAGTAGATCTCGACTATGTCAAGCTGGGCTATTTTATGGACGAAGACGGGATTGAAAAAGTCAATGTGTTGCTGGTGGCGACAAAACAAGAAGTCACCGATCTATATTTGGAAATTTTTGAGCAAGCAGATTTGCAATTAAGAGTCTTAGAGATTAATAGTTTTGCTTTAATTCGGACGATTAAAGAGCAACTGCGGCAATTTGGTTCCAAAGAGGCTGTAGTTCTGGTAGATATTGAATTTGACAGCACAGAAATTGCCATTATTGTCGAGGGTGTTCCTCAGTTCTCTCGAACTGTTCCCTTTGGGGCATCGCAAATGCATCAAGCCTATGTTCAAGCGATGGGTTTACCAGAGTCTGATGATCTCGAATTATTGCAAGATATTAGTCTGATGCCTGGTGCTCAAGATGGCGATGAGACAGGAGTTACTCAACTAAATCCTGGTTTGTCAGCTTTGCTCAAGGTTATTGGAGAGTTAATTGAAGAACTGGGTCGCTCGATTAATTTCTATCTCAATCAAAGTGAGGATCTAGAAATTGCTCAATTGTTGTTGGCTGGCCCAGGTGCGGGGATTGAACAGATTGATGATTTCTTTGCCCAAAGGCTAAATTTACCTGCTATGCAAGTCGATCCAGTTGCGACATTAGCATTAGAAGTTAATGATGATATGTCTTTGAGCGATCGCTCTGGCTTAGGAATTGCTTTGGGTTTAGGACTTCGAGAAATCGCTTAACTAAGATTTGCTCCTCTTAACCTAGAGGAAATAAGGGATTGTAACAAGATACTAGGAGTTATCAAATTGTATGTTTAGTTTAGATATTGATTTTCTTAAGGATCGCGGTTTAGATGCTGCGATAGCCAAAGAGACTCAAATAGAACAAAAATCCTCGTCGGTAGCTGAGAAGATACCGATCATCGCAGGGGCAATTATTGCCATAGTCTTGCCAGCAATGACATTCAGCTATTCCAAGACTTTTGATGGCGCTCAAGCCAAGCTTCAACAAGAAATTCAACAGATCGACGCTGAGATAGCCAAATCACAGGGAGAAAGCAAAACTCTCGAAGAAATTCAAGCACAAGTCGATAAATCAAAAAGCGAGACTCAGGCTTTAGTTAGTGTTTTTGATAACATCCGACCCTGGTCAGCAATTCTCAGAGAAGTTGGCGATCGCACTCCTCCAGGAATTCAAATCAATTCGTTAGACCAAAAGAATTCGGGAAATGCGATCCAATTACAAATTAAAGGAACAGCCCGCACTTATAGTGATGTCAATGATTTCGTTCTATTTTTACAACGCTCACCTTTTTTCGATTCACAAAAAATTGTCTTAGGCACTGTCAAGAACTCTAATTGGGAAGTGACAGTGACAAATCAAGAAGAATTATCAGAGAGCATTAACTTCACAATGCCTGAAGGAGTCCAATATAGTATTGATGCTCAACTCGCTAACAAACCAAATTCCCAGCTAATCAAAGAACTAAACAATAAAGGTTCTCTAGGATTATTAACTCGCCTGAAAACTCTTGAAAATAAAGGAGTAATAACTAAATGACTTTTGCTAATGACTTTATCGACGACGATCAAAGTTTAGATGATGATTATCCAACCGCTTTTGGTATTACTTTTACTCCTATAGTAAGTTGTATTCTTTTAAGTGTGATGGGAATTGTTGGAGCTGGCTATATCTATATGAATATGGTGGCACCAGCACAAAAAGCATATAACAAACTGAAAACTCAAGTCGAAGAAAAACAGGCTCAGCTAAAGCAAGTTCAGCAACCAGGATATGACCAAAAATTAGCCGCACTTAAGGCTCAGATCGCAGAGCAAAAAGCTCTCAAATCTAAGGTTATTTCTATGTTTACGAGCCAAAATGATCTAGAAACATTACTTATAGATATTAATGGTTTTATTTCTGCCAATCAGGGAGAATTAATCAAATATACTCCCGATAGTACAATTTCTACTATTGATGATGATTCATTAGGAGCAGCAGTTAAGGGTAAATTGAAGAAAAAAGGTCTTGATTTAGAAATTCAGGGCACTTTTTCGCAAACTCAAGCTATTTTGCAAGATATTGAAAGACTAGAACCTCTTTTGGTGATTAATAGTTATACATCTAACGTGACAACGCAACCAACTGCAATTCTTGTTAGTAATCAAGGGCAAATATTAGCACAAGACTCAGCAATCTTAACCACTAAATTAAAAATAGATGCAATTTTACCCCTAAATCAAAAAGAATTAGAGCAAGCCAGAAAAGATGAGGAAAACGAAAAGAAATCGCGAGATAAAACTAGAAACAAATCTAGAAATAAAACTAATAACTAAAATAAGGGCATAGTAATCCTGTAATAGACAATATTCAGGTCAGATCATTAATCATCATAATTTGAGGTGTGAGCAAGTGAAAATCAATTTGTATTCCCTAGGCTTTTTGACAGGCACAGCAGCAATTCTATTGACAAATACATCGTCTTTAGCTGCCACAAATAAGATTGAGGATATATCCTTATCTCCTCAAAAACAAGGTTTAGAATTAAGATTAACAACTAACAATAATGATAATCAAAGTCCTTCATTTGTAACTATTATTGAGAATAATGAGGTCACAACAACTATTCTCAATACAAAATTACGACTTTCTTCTCCAGTTGATTTTCGACAAACAAATCCAGCTCAAGGCATTGACAAGATTAGCATTAATGAAATTGATGAAGGCAATACTCAAATTATCTTAAATTCCACATCGAATATGACATTCGAACCTACTCTGAGGAAACAAGGGGAAGATTTGATTTTTGAACTCAATTCGATTCCTCAGTCCCAATCCTTGCTCAGTAGAATTCCTTTACTGTCGAATATTAGTGATTTTAAGCCTAAGCTGCCATCATTTCTGATTTCTCAAGCTGTTGAAGATGACCAAACATTTGATAGTAAATTATCTAATGAGAGTGGCGATATCTTAGTGCCGAACCCGGAAATTATTATTGGCGAAAGTATCGAAGGCTTGGACGATGGTTTATCGACAGCTCAAAATACCGAACAACCTTATTTACCTAGAGCGGTAGCTCCACCAGTAGGAGATATTGCTGTCTCGAATATTAGTACTTTCGCTGATACTATCGATCTTGGCTCTAGTGCGATAATACCTCGATTGGTCTTACGAGATGCTCCAGTTCGAGAAGTTTTATCTTTGCTCTCTCGGCAAGCTGGCTTGAATGTCGTTTTTGCTGTTAATGCTGATGAAGAAAGCGAGGAGGATACTCCAGAAGGCCCAACAATTTCTTTGGACTTAGAAAATCAGTCGGTACAAGAAGTATTTGATTCGATAATGTTGATTTCTGGTTTAAATGCTAGTCGTCGAGGAAATATTATCTATATTGGCGATAAGTTACCTGCTCAGGCTCGTAATCTTATTAGTCGGACTCTCAGACTAAACCAGGTTAGAGCAGAAAACGCAGCTTTATTTTTAGCTAGCCAAGGAGCACAAGGACAAAGACTGACCACAGAAGTTGAAGAGACTGTTGATCCTGAAACTGGTAGAGTTGTCCAAAGAAGAGAATTGCCCGCATCTCTAGAGGATTTGGGAGGCCCAGCTCAGGACGAGGAAGATAATACTAGTGCTTTATTATTGAGAGGATTGCAAATTTCTACTGACGATAGACTCAATTCCATTACTCTTGTGGGTGAACCGCGGAAAGTAGAAACAGCAACGGCTTTTATTACTCAATTAGATGCTCGTCGTCGTCAGGTGGCTGTCAATGTCAAGGTTCTTGATGTCAATCTAGATAATCAAGATCTTTTCAATAGCAGTTTCTCTTTTGGGGTTGATGATACTTTCTTTGTTCAAGATAATGGTGCTGCCACCTTAAGATTTGGCGAATCTAGTCCAGTATCAACGGATGTCCTCAACAGTCCTGGTGGCGTAGTAGCAAATCCACCAGTAATTCAAAATCCTTTTGTGGATCCAGATGTTTTTTTTCCCACAGCTAATACTTTTATCGATCTCAATAATACTACGGGAATAAATGGCACTCTTTCTGGCTTGATTGATGGGAATACAGGACAAGTACTTATTCCCCGGGGAACAGGAAACTTTTTTAATCGAGAACTTGGTGTTGATAGTGATCTTTTTGGTGCAGGGTTAACTGATTTTACTTTGGCTGAGGATGGAACCATTACTTTCAATGATGATGGAACTTCTACTTTTGACATAGGAACGGATGGCACTGCCACCTTTGCTTTACCAAGTTTGTTTCAATATCCTAAAAAATTCCTGGCAACATTGGAAGCTCGGATTACTAGTGGTAATGCCAAGATTCTGACTGATCCGACTTTGGTTGTTCAAGAAGGGCAACAGGCGACTGTTAAACTAGCACAAAATGTGATCGAAAGTGTCAAAACCGAGATTGATGGCGACAGTGGAACCAGAACTATTACTCCTGTTATTGTTGAAGCAGGTTTGGTTTTAACTGTTAATGTAGAGAGAATTGATGATAATGGCTTTGTGGGTCTTTCTGTAAGTCCTACTGTTAGTTCAATTGGTTCTACTCAAGAGTTTGATAGTGGTTCTGGAGCATCTAACATACTTAGCCTTTTGAGTAAACGAGAAGTTAGCTCCGGGTTAATTCGCTTACGGGACGGGCAGACTTTGATACTCTCGGGAATTATCCAAGATCAGGAGCGTAGTACAATTTCTAAAGTTCCAATTTTAGGCGATATTCCCCTTCTGGGTTCTCTGTTTAGAAGCTCTACTAAAGATAATGAAAGAGCGGAGGTGATTGTCTTACTCACTCCTCAAGTGATTGATGAACAAGCAGGATTTGGCTATAACTATACTCCTGGGAAAGATGCCCGGGAAATGCTTCGTAAAGGTGGCTTAGAGCTTCCTTAATTCAGTTAGCAGTTATCAGTTAACAGTTATCAGTTGGATTCTATTTGTGTTAGTCGGTAACCCCTTTTTAGATAAAGAGGGGTTTTTCTTTTGTCAATGGATAAGGCGTTATAATACCCAGCGTTGAGAAATATTATGGGAACTATTAATGAGTAACTCTACAGAAAGTGTGGCAACGGATAATGTCAAATATGGAGAACGAGCGATCGCGGAGGGGGAGTTAATTACTTTTCCTAATCCGAGAATTGGTAGGCGTTATAAGGTTGATATTTCTTTGCCTGAGTTTACTTGTAAATGCCCCTTTTCTGGTTATCCTGATTTTGCGACTATCAAAGTTACTTATTATCCCGATGAAAAGGTTGTGGAATTAAAGGCATTGAAACTCTACATCAATAGTTATCGCGATCGCTATATTTCCCATGAAGAAGTGATTAATCAGATTTTAGATGATTTTGTGGCGGCTTGCGATCCTCTAGAAGCAAATATCGTCGGTGATTTTAGCCCTAGAGGCAATGTTCATACCGTCGTAGAAGTTAACCACGTTAAAGGAGACAATTAGATACTTTAATTATGTTTAAACTAGTAAATTATACTCAAAACTGCAAATATCTTAAATAATTTAGTAAGTTGAATTGGTAAAAATATCTTCACGTTTCTTAATTCAGAACTTATCTTCTAAGCACTATGGATAGAGTAGGTGTAGTTTTGCTTACAATATATATAGTGTAGGATCACTAATCATGAGTCAATTTATGATATTGCATCACTCTTGAATATTTTTTAGCAGTAGGGATTATATAAAAAAGTTATGACAGAAAAAATGCTGGCTAACCCTATCTTTAATCCTAATGGAGATGATAGGGTGGAAAATCGCTCTATTTGGTTTGGTAATACTACTAACCTTATGCAACTGAATGATGTTCGTTATTCTTGGGCAATTGGCTTATATCAACAAATGCGTGAGAATTTCTGGATTCCGCAGAAGCTTGACTTGACCCAAGATGTCACTGATTATTGGAATCTCACCACAGAGGAGCGCTATGCCTATGATGGAATATTGAGCTATTTGACTTTCCTTGATTCGGTTCAAACTTGTAATCTGCCGCATCTGAAAAGTTGTATCACCGCGCCAGAAGTAAGTCTTTGTATTGCTGAACAGATTGCTCAAGAAGGAATGCATAATCAAAGCTATCAATATATTATTGAAACTGTGATTCCCAGCGATCGCAGAACGGCAGTGTATGAGTTTTGGCGTACTGATCAAGTACTCGCAGATCGTTGTGCGTTTATCGCGGGACTTTATCAAAAATATATTGACTCTCCCACCGGCGAAAATTACTTCGTAGCCTTATTGGCAGATTATTTATTAGAAGGAATGTATTTCTATAATGGTTTCATCTATTTTTATAATCTGGCATCTCGAATGTTGATGCCCGGAAGTGCCGATATTTTTAAGATGATTAACCGCGATGAATTATCCCATGTGCGGCTATATCAAAAACTACTTCCCGAAGCAATGCGTTCATTTCCCCATTCGGTTTCACAAATTTATGAAATGTTCGATCGCGCGGTACAACATGAATGTCTTTGGACCAATCATATTGTGGGTAATAATGTTTTGGGAATCACCGAATCTAGCACTGAACAATATACTAAATATATGGCGAATATGCGTTTACGGGCGATCGGCTTAAAACCTTTATATTCTGGTAATCAATATAAGAAAAGCCCCTATAGACATCTAGAAAGGTTTTCCGATACCAAGAAAGCAGGACATACTAAAGCTAATTTCTTTGAAGCAGGAGTCACTAGTTATGTTATGTCTTCTGGTGTTGGGGGATGGGACGAAATATAAAGTACCTGTTGAAAAGCAGAGGGGCGGAGGGTGCAGAGGAAGCAGAGAAGGATAAATATCAAGATTTATCCTTCAAAACGAATTTGGATGTCTACCAATCTGTCAATATTGAAAAGGTGATAAATAAGCAATAAACATAGGAGATGTAATCTTGATGATTGCAGTAACCGATAGAACATCTATGTCGTTTGATGAATTCATCGATTGGTATCCAGAGAATTCAGCAAATCGTTATGAATTGAGACGAGGGGCGGTTATCGAAATGCCAAAACCGAGAGGACAACATTCAAGGCTAGCTGGTGACTTGGCCTATGATTTGGGTACTGCCTTTCGACAAGCGAATCAACCCTATTTTATTCCCAGAGAATGCATTGTTAAAATTTCGGACAATACAGGTTATGAACCAGATATCATCGTTTTAGATGAAAGATCTCTCGTAAATGAACCTCGTTGGGAGCGAGAATCGATCATTACCTTAAGTCAATCAATTAAGCTTGTGGTAGAAGTTGTCTCGACTAATTGGCGCGATGATTATCTTGTTAAATTGGAAGACTACGAAACTTTTGGTATCCAAGAATATTGGATTGTTGATTATTTGGGTCTTGGTGGTCGGCGTTATATTGGTTCGCCTAAGCAGCCAACTTTTACAATTTGCAATCTAATATAAGGGCTGAAAAACATTTCATAAAATGCTAACTATTACTGACTTTTTCTAACTTTCTCTTCGGGCAAAGAAACCTCTCTAATAATACATTAGTTGAGTGATTTCCCAGTAATATTACGGTAAAATATCTTTATGCTACTAGGATTTAAGACCAAACTTAAACTCAACAACCAGCAGCGAACACAGATGGCAAAACATGCTGGCGTAGCCCGTCATGCCTGGAATTGGGGATTAGGTTTAACCAAACAAATCTTAGATCATAATCAAAACCATCCCTCGGATAAGATCAAATTCCCTACTGCTATTGACTTACACAAATGGTTAGTAGCTTTAGTAAAACCTGAATATCCTTGGTATTATGAAAGTTCTAAATGCGCTCCTCAGTTTGCTTTACGCCAGCTCAGGGAAGCTTGGGGTCGAGCCTTCAAGAAGCGCACCGCCCACGGCGAGGTTTCCTCGCCATGTGGCCGGAGCAAGCAAACATCTAAGCCTCCAAGATTCAAGAAAAAAGGACGCAAAGATAGTTTTACCTTAGATGGAACCATTAAGGTAGTAGATCACTATCAAATTCAAGTTCCGAGAATTGGGGTAATCAAAACCTACGAACGTCTACCTTTGGGCTATAAACCTAAATCAGTAACTATATCTAGAAAAGCTGATAACTGGTTCATTAGCTTTAATATAGAAGTTGAACCAAAGCCAACTCAAAAAACAGTAGAGACAGTAGGTGTTGATCTAGGAATAAAGACCTTAGCTTATTTAAGTACAGGAGCAAGTTTTGAAGGAACTAGAGCCTACAAGCGTTACGAGAAAAGACTTTCTCGACTTCAATGGCTGAACCGAAATAAAGTAATTGGTTCTAATAATTGGAAAAAAGCACAGTTAAAAATAGCTAAGCTTCACGCCAAAATAGCTAACATTCGTCAAGATACATTACATAAAATCACTACCTATCTTGCCAAGAACCACAGCAAGATAGTAATTGAGGATTTAAATGTTTCAGGAATGTTAAGCAATGGCAAACTAGCAAAAGCCATAGCAAATATGGGCTTCTATAAGTTTAGAAGGCAATTAGAGTACAAATGTCAGCTATATGGTAGTGAGTTAGTCATTGCCGATAGATGGTTTCCCTCAAGTAAAACTTACTCTAGTTGCGGAAATCATAATTCTGATTTGACATTATCAGACAGAATCTATAACTGCAATAGCTGTGGCATTTCTTTAGATAGAGATCATAATGCAGCTATAAATTTAAGTAGGTGGAGTCACCATCGAACTCAAGCTTGTGGATAGGAAGTAGCTGACTACCCTAGTAGAAGCAAGAATTTTTCTTTTTGTTACCTGATTTGTTAGCAAATATTAGTAAAAAATGAACGGGAATATGAACTACGGCAGTTTCGCGGTGATGATCAGATTGTTTCTGCCGCTTTCCCTGAATTAACTTTAACAGTTAACCAGATTTTTAACTCAGGAAACATGAGCAAGTAGTTGGAATTTATCATTTTCCTGATTATCCCCATCTAAAAATCGCGGCACTCCAAGTGAGCCCTGCGCCAAAGCCCGCTGTAGCGATCGCATCTCCTGGCTTAACCTTACCTTCTCTGATTGCTGCATCCAAAGCTAAGGGAATCGAAGCTGCCGAAGTATTCCCATGCTCAGCAATATTACTCAAAATCTTCTCCTGCGGTAACTTGAGACGTTTGGCCACCGCAGCCATAATTCTTTGATTCGCTTGATGCAACAGCAACCAATCAATATCTTCTATTGTTAAACCCGCACGGAACATCGCTTTTTCGATCGCCTCGGGAACTTTTGCCACTGCAAAGCGATACACTTCTCTGCCATTCATAGTTACTGGCTTATAAGTACCATACTGAGCTGTAACACCAGGTACTAAGGATTTAGATTGACTTTGATAGGGAAGATTAAGACAAGCATTTTGGCTGCCATCACTGTGCATTTCAAAAGCTAACAGGCGATCGCTAGTTGTACTCGCTTGACAGACGATCGCGCCAGCACCATCACCAAACAAGACACAAGTTGTCCTATCTGACCAATCTACCCAACGAGACAAAATATCAGCACCAATCACCACCACATTTTTATAAACTCCAGTGCGGATAAATTGACTAGCAGTAATCAAAGCAAAAACAAAACCCGAACAAGCAGCCGTCAGATCGAAAGCAACAGCTCTAGTTGCCCCCACTAAACTTTGTACCTTGCTGGCACTACCAAATAAATCATCGGGAGTGGAAGTCGCCAGAATAATGAGATCAATATCCGTAGGCGATAAATTAGCATTCGCGATCGCCTTGCTGGCAGCATCGGCAGCCAATTGACTCAGAGATTCCGTCTCATTACTAATATGACGAGTTCTCATCCCTGTTCGACTATTAATCCATTCGTCAGAGGTTTCTACTATCTCAGACAAATGATCATTAGTTAATTTATTTTGGGGTTCAGCCGAACCGCAGCCAATAATCGCGATACCTGCTCCAATGTTATCCAATGTGAATCTCCGCTTGCTCCTTGGGGAAAAAGTTTATGATTTTGCCGAGGCAATTTCTTTCGCCTGTTGCATATGTTCTTCGTTATAGGAGCTGATCCGCTCCAAAACTTGATGATCCACAGCTTCTTTGGCCAGACGAATTGCATTAAAAATCGATGGAGACTGAGAACTTCCATGACTAATAATACAAATTCCCGATACGCCAAAAAGCAATGCTCCACCATGTTCGGCATGGTCGACTCTTTTTTTGACTCTTTGTAAATTTGGTTTCAACATCAAAGTCCCTGCCTTGCCTCGTAAACCTTTAGGCAGTTCTTCTTTCATGATATTAAGCATTACATTGCCAACTGCTTCGGCAAATTTGAGCAAGACATTGCCCGCAAAACCATCACAAACAATTACATCAAATTCCCCCGACAAAACATCTCGTCCTTCGGCATTACCCTTGAAAGGAATTTGGGGATTCTTCGACAATAGCTTATGGGTTTCTACAGCTAGTTCATTGCCTTTGCCAGGTTCTTCGCCAATATTAAGTAATCCAATATGAGGATCGCTGATACCCAGAACATATTTGCTATAAATCGTACCCATGATGGCAAATTGTTCCAGATATTTGGGACGACTATCCATATTTGCCCCCACATCCAGAATGATTACCGATTTCCCTGGCACCATCGTGGGGAAAACTGCACCGATCGCGGGACGAGCAATTCCTTTGAGACGACCCAAATTAAGTAACGCTGATGACATTGCTGCCCCAGAATTACCTGCCGAAACTACAGCCTGAGCTTTTTGCTCCTTGACTAGTTTCATCGCTACATTAATCGAAGCGTTGCGTTTGCGACGAATACTAGTCGCTTTATCGTCCATCGTAACCACACCATCGGCGGGAACAATTTCCACCCTTGCTGTATCTAAACCACCATGATTGTCGATACAGGAGCGGATTTGTTCTGGACATCCGACTAAAAGCACTTTAACATCTAACTCGGCAGCAGCTCGGATTGCTCCGATGACGATTTCTTCGGGGGCAAAATCGCCACCCATAGCATCTACTGCAATTGTTGCTTGCTGTAATCCCATTTGAGAAAAATTATATAATCCTTAACGAATTTTAACAGTTTGAGGAAGAATTATAAATTGTGAATTATAAATTGTAAATTCAGCAAATTTTATCCAACCTCTTTACACCTTGATAAATCAGGCTATAAATGATCTTGGTATCACTAGCAATTCTAAACGACATTTCCTGTTCTCTCTCACCTAATTAGTCAAATGTTTGATGTTATTGGTTCGAGCTTATTTGCTTTACTAGCGAACTTGTTTGCCGCTACTCCTGATAAAACTATAGAACCATTAGAGTTGGGAGCTTGGCAAGATACGGCCATTTTTGAGTTACCAAAAACTGAGGTTGATCCTGTGCTTGAGCAAATTGTGCAGGATTATCTGCAAAAATTGCAGCGGCAAGGTTTAAATAGCGATCGCCAAGGAATTTGGCTTCAGTCTGATTGGAGCGAACTTTCCAGCCATCAGGGCAAAAAACCTTTATCAGCAGCTTCTTTGACCAAAATTGCTACCACTCTCGCGTCCTTGGGTAAATGGGGAGCGGATCATCAATTTGCCACCAAAGTTTTTTACACAGGGGAAATTAGAGAAGGAATTTTAGACGGAGATTTAATTGTCTTGGGAGATGGTGATCCTTTTTTCGTTTGGGAAGAGGCGATCGCGTTAGGAAACGCCCTGAATAAATTAGGTCTGCGTCAAGTTACGGGCAATTTGCTAGTAGACAATAGGTTCTACATGAACTACGAAGCGGATTCTTTCAAATCAGGGCAATTGTTGCGTCAGGCTTTAGATCCCAAGCTTTGGTCGTCAGAAGTTAAACAACAATTTCAAAAACTTCCCATCACAACGGCTCGTCCGCAAGTGGTAATTTCAGGAGAGGCGAAATTACTCAAATTTGCGCCGTCTGAACCTCAATTGTTGCTAACTCATAAATCTTTAACTCTCAGCGATATTCTCAAGCAAATGAATATCTACAGCAATAATAAGATGGCCCAAATGTTGGCTGATGAATTTGGTGGGGCAGCAGCTGTGGCTAAATATGCGGTTAAGGTTACAAGTCTGGAGCCGAGCGAGGTTCAATTGATTAATGGTTCTGGTTTGGGAATGGAAAATCGAGTTTCTCCTAGGGCGGCTAGTCAAATGCTCATCGCGATCGATAGTTTGTTGCAGCCTCATAACTTGGATGTGATGGATTTATTTCCCGTTGCCGGAAGAGACAATGTAGGGACGGTTGAAGATCGTTCGATTCCCAACGGAACTGCGGTGAAGACAGGAACCCTTAATCAAGTCAGTGCTTTGGCGGGAGTGATTCAGATCGATCAAGAGCGTCGTGTTTGGTTTTCTCTGATTAATTATGGTTGGCAAATTTCCTATTTTAGGAAACAACAAGATTTATTTCTCCAAAGTTTGGCTGAGCATTGGCAGTTAGATCCTCAAGATTTCATTGTGACTGAAGGTTCCGAAATTTATTTGGGAGATCCTGAGCGTAATATCTTGGCAAATTGATTATCTAAACCGCGTCTACTTTGTTCATGTCATAATTATATCTAGATTAGCTAGACATACTGAATTATCTATGGAATGGCGACTGGCAGATGCCAAAAATAAATTTACTGAGTTAGTTAACCGAGCACTCTCTGAAGGACCACAAAGAGTTACGCGTCGTAATGATGTAGTGATTGTTTTAGCTGAGCGCGACTATCAACAGCTCACTAGAACAAAACCTAGTTTCAAAGAGTTCTTGCTTCAGGAAAGTCCCAATCTTGATGAACTTGACTTAATACGTGATCGCTCTCCTATGCGTGATGTAGAACTGTGAAAACTTTGCTTGATACTTGCATTTTATCGGAGTTAAGGCGTCCAAATTGCAACAAGAATGTCACAAGTGCAGTTGCTGAAATGTCGAGTGAAGAGTTATTTGTCAGCGTGATTTCTATTGGTGAAATTGTTAAGGGAATTGAATTACTCGAAGTGAGTAGACGTAAACAGGAGTTATTAAGTTGGATTCGTAAGCTTGAACTCAATTATGCAGACCGTCTATTGCCAGTTGATATTGAGGTGGTAAGAATTTGGGGAGAAATAACAGCAGTGGCACAAAAACGGGGAATTACTATTCCTGTTTGTGACGGACTAATAGCTTCAACGGCTCGACGTCATGGTTTACATTTGATGACTCGAAATGTTGCTTAGATTCAGTAGACTTTTTCGTGTGATCGCGCTGAAGAAGAGGCGCTACGCGATCGCAAAGTTTCACTCAGAGTAGAAAAACTAGAATTTTGGCTGTTGTTGAATTAAAAAAAGAGAAAGAGAATTTAAATATGCGATCGCAAAAGTAGAGCGTAATAGTAAAATAGAAAACTAGTTAATAGTTCAGGAAAAGTAAGTTTAATACAAACTATCAAAAGTAAATTCATCATAAATTGTAAGAAGATATCTGGTTGCAAATCTTTGACTTGAGCGATTGCCTCTCAATCATAGTATTTCGTTTTGATATTATTGAACCTCTTCTATAGGAGAAGAATCCGGTTGCAGTGTATATTCCTTATCTATTGTTGTCCTAAAAGGTTCTTGAGCCATTCCTTCGTATTCAATTTCAATTGATACAGAAACAGGGACTCCTATGCCTGCCCCAGTAGGTCGCCAGCTTAACTCGTACGACTTGTCTATTGATAAAGCAATTTGATCGTATACTTCAACTAAATCTTGAGCTTTAACATCCATGAAACTTCCAATCCCCTCTCTCCCCGCACCAGAAAGCTGCGAAAGTCTTACCAATTCTTCAGCATTTAATCCTTGAGAACCTCGATAACCGATGGTAAATATCGGGATTTCGCTATATTTACTTTGTAATAAATTTTCAATTAGACTATATTTTTTGATATTTCCTCCATCATTTATTCCATCTGTAATACATAAGATAAACTTATAATATTCGTCGTTATTTATATAGTTAAGTTTCTTAAGTGCTGATTCTATTCCATCCCAAAGTGGGGTTTTTGTTCCCAGTTTATTAACTTTCATTGTGTCTTTTATAAGACTATCTAATTCAATCAAATGGGCATTATCAAAACTAAACCATTCTGGATCTTCATTTGACTCATCAGAAAGATAATTTCCAACTTTATCGCCCTCTTCAAGAGAAATTGGTAAGATAGCAATTTTGCTTTTTGAAGGAATTTCCAAATTTTTTAAAACACCTAAGAAAGATTTCACAGCATCACTAACTTGATCTTTGACAGGAGCAATAGTTGCACTGTTATCTAATACAAGTACAGCTTGAAGAGGAGAAGAAAGTGGTTTTAAAGATAGAATTTTTGCCTTTCCAGAAAACTCATTGTACTTCTCTTTGACTGTAAAGTTTCCTATTGTAAGATTTTCAAGAGGCTTATTTCTTGAAGAACCTATAGATTTGATGATTGTGAATAGAGTTACTTTTTCGGGCAAAGGCTTAATAATTCTAGTCCCAGACGATACAATTCCCTTAGTGTCTGTATCTTCCTTATTACGAAAAGCTTTTAACTCTTTTAGTTTGATAATTATAGGCTTATTACGCTTATTAAACTTAGTTAAGTTTTTTACTCTATC
>JBCCYD010000095.1:0-16595 GCA_039190385.1 Cyanobacteria bacterium P01_F01_bin.143
AAACATCTTGCTCTGAATATGCTGAGGACTGTTCAGAAAAAACGACAGTCAATCAAAGGATTACGCAAACAAGCTGGGTGGAATGATTCCGTCCTCAAATCCTTACTTTATGCTGCCACAAAAGTGTGAGGTAGCCCTGCCACTATCACAGATTCCCAAATTGAGCCTGCAATAGCAGTAAACGGTGATGGCGACTTTGTCATCGCCTGGCAGGGTCTTAATCAAGATGGAGATTTGTCTGGAATATTTGCCCAGCAGTACAATGCCGATGGCACCACTAATGGAACTGAGTTCCAAGTTAATACCTTCACTACTAGCGGTCAACAACTACCTGGCGTCGCAATAGATAGTGACGGCGACTTTATCATTACTTGGGAGAGTGCTGGAAGTCAAGACGGAGATGGTTTTGGGGTATTTGCCCGGCTTTACAATGCCGATGGCACCACCAATGGCACGGAGTTTCAGGTTAATACTTTTACAACAGATTCTCAAAATAAGCCTGAAATAGCAATAGACGGTGATGGCGACTTTATCATTACTTGGGTGAGTAATGGTCAAGATGGAGATAGAGGTGGAATATATGCGCAGCGCTACAATGCCGATGGCACCACCAATGGCACGGAGTTTCAAGTTAATACTTTTACTACTGACTTTCAATCTAGACATGCAATAGCAGCGAATAGCGATGGCGACTTTGTAATATCCTGGACAAGTGACAACCAAGACGGTGATTTTAATGGCATATTTGCGCAGCGCTATAATGCGGATGGCACGACTAATGGGACAGAGTTTCTGGTCAATACTTTTACTACTAGCTTTCAAGGCGAACCTGCCGTAGCAATCGATAATGAAGGCGACTTCATTATTACCTGGGGAAGTCTTCAAGACGGAGATGGTTATGGAATATATGCCCAGAGATACAATGCCGATGGCACCACTAATGGTACCGAATTTCGAGTTAATACTTTTACAACAGGTTCTCAAAGAAAACCTGCAATTATAATAGATAGTGAGGGTGACTTTCTTATTTCCTGGGAGGGTTTCGGAGATCAAGATGGCAATTTTGGGGGCATATTTGCCCAGCGATATAATGCCGATGGCACCACCAATGGTACGGAATTTCAAGTTAATACTTTTACGACTAGCAATCAACTATCACCTGAAATGGCTTTAGATAGTGATGGCAATTTTGTTATTGCTTGGGAAGGTGGCGGAAATCAAGATGGAAGTAATTCTGGAATATTTGCCCAGAGGTTTGAAGTTCCTATACTTCCGATAATTGGCACATCAGGAGATGATGATCTTACTGGGACTGATGGAGACGACACGATGAGAGGAGAAGAGGGCAATGATACAGTCAACGGCGGAGCGGGTAATGATTCTCTCCAAGGTAATGGGGGTGACGATATTGTCATCGGTGGTCTTGGGAATGATACTCTCAAAGGCAATACCGGACGAGATATTTTACAAGGTGGAAGCGGCGATGACTCGCTTAATGGCAACAATGGGAATGATACTCTCGATGGAGGAACAGGGAACGACACCCTCATTGGAGGAGCAGATAATGATTTATTGATTGGGGATGTTGGTGATGATCTTCTCAATGGTCAAGATGATAACGATATTCTCATTGGTGGAGTAGGCAATGATACTCTCTTCGGCGTTAATGGTAAGGATACCCTAGAAGGAAGCAATGGCAATGATAGCCTCTTAGGTGGGAATGACAAAGATCTGCTTGATGGTGGCACTGGCAATGATACCCTTTTAGGCCAAGATGATGATGATTTTCTTCATGGTCAAACTGGCAATGATAGTCTCGATGGAGGCGATGGCAATGATAGTCTCGATGGGGGCGATGGTCTTGATACCTTGAATGGGAGCAATGGCAAAGATACTCTCAAAGGTGGTGATGGCAATGATAGTTTGTTAGGAGGAAATAATGATGATCTCTTGTTTGGTGGTCCTGGGCTGGATAGTTTGACCGGTGGCAATGGGAATGATCGCTTTGCTTTAGTTTCAGGAGTGACTGCTGATGGGGATTTGGTTCAAGATTTTGATGATGGCATAGATCAAATTTTCCTAACTGGTGGTCTCACTTTCGGCAAGTTAACTATTACGCAAAATGTTGCAAATACCGACATTATTGAAACCGATAGCAATCAAACTTTAATGACCTTAATCGGAACTAATACTGGTGATATTGATGCTACTGATTTTGTTTAGTTTCTAAGAAAATTATCCTATTTCAAAGAGCGATCGCTTTTCTGTCATTGAGCGATCGTTGAGCACTGGTCAATGTTTAATGTTCAATGTTCAATGTTCAATGAAACAAGTTTGCCGAATTAAAAGATTCAAGGCTAACCTGTTGTTCGTTGAAGAATTAATCTATAGCTCGAAATCTTATCTATGCATTTGTCTGAGCGAAACGCCAACACCAAATTTGCCAAAGCTGCTCAACTGACCCAAAAAGGAAAATGGAAAGCGGCTTCTGCTCTCTATCAACAAATTTTGCAGGATCAACCTAATAACGCTGGTGCTTGGCATCTTTTGGGATTAACCTCGATGCAGCAAGGCAAGCAAGATAAAGCCTTAGAAGCTATCGAAAAAGCGATCGCTCTAGACCCAAATCAAGCAGAATTTCATAACCATGCGGGAGTAATTCATTTCAACCTGGGCAATCTAGAACAAGGCATTAGTTGTTTACAAAAATCTTTAGCCCTTAAGCCCCAATCTCTTGACTGTCGATATAATCTAGCCTTGGGTTTGCAAAAAGCAGGACGCATAAAAGAGGCAAAACAAGAATATCAAACCTTGATTATTCAAAACCCCAAATATGTTCGAGCATTAGTACAACTGGGAATTATTCTGCAAGGAGAACAACAATATGAACAGGCGATCGCCTATAACCGTCAAGCAGTAGCAATTCAGCCTAATAATTTCCAAGCTTGGTGTAATCTAGCAGTCGCCTTACAAGAAATAGAAGAATTAACAGAAGCTGAAACCTCCTATCAAAAAGCCTTAAAATTTCAACCCCAATATGTAGAAGCGCTCAATGGTTTAGGAACCTTATTAGAAAAACAAGGTCAAGCCACCAACGCGATCGCTCATTACCAAAAGGCATTAACCCATAAACCCAATTTTCTTTCAGCATTGCTAAACCTGGCAAAAGTAAAATTCCGAGTTCAGCAATGGCAAGAAGCAGCGGCAGATTATCGCAAAATATTAGACTTAGTTCCCCAGCATCCCTCAGCGCTCAATGGTTTGTTAGGAGCAGAATTATTCTCTTGCCGATGGGAACAATTGCCAACCTTAACTGAGCAAATTTGGCAGACCACCCAAACCCAGCCGGGGGAAATGCCTCCGTTTCATACTCTCTATTTACCTTTTTCTGCCCAACAGCAACAGGTCTTCGCCGAAAATTTGGCTCAAGGTTTAGTGCGGAAAATGGCTTCTCGCAAGGCGCAACTGAATTTTACCTTTGAAAAATTTAAAAATCATCAAACTAAAATCAAACTGGGTTATGTCTCAGGAGATTTTCGCAACCATGCCGTCGCTCAGCTGATGCTGCGGTTATTTGAATTACACGATCGCTCAAGATTTGAAGTTTTTGCCTATTCCCTCGGGCCTGATGATGGCAGCGAATATCGCCAAAAACTAATGAGTGACTGTGATTGCTTCCGAGAAATTAGTAATCTGACTCCCACAGCAGCAGCGCAACAAATTTATGATGATAATATTACAATTCTGATCGACCTAGCAGGTTATACAGAATATGCTGCTCCAGAAGTTTTTGCCCTGCAACCAGCTCCCTTGCAAGTCAATTACCTGGGCTATCCTGGAACATTGGGAGCAGAGTATATGGATTATATTGTCACAGATCCAGTTCTTACTCCTGAGCCTTTAGCCGAATTTCTCACAGAGAAATGTATTTATTTACCTGGTTCCTATCAAATTAATAATAATCAGCAGCCTCTACCGGAAAAATATACATCGAGAGCTGAATGGGGTTTACCAGAAGATGCTTTTGTTTTTTGTTGCTTTAACAAAAGTGAAAAAATTGAGCCAGAGATGTTTGCCACTTGGATGCAGATCCTCAAACAAGTAGAACATAGTGTCCTCTGGTTACTAGATTGCAATCCTTTAGCCCAAGAAAATTTAACTAAAATTGCTGAGTCTTCAGGCATTGCCCCAGAAAGATTAATTTTTGCGCCCCGAGTTTCAAAAGATCAACATCTGACACGCCATACTTGTGCAGATTTATTTTTAGATACTCTGTATTACAATGCCCATACTACAGGTAGTGATGCTCTGTGGGCCGGTCTTCCTTTAATAACTGTTGCGGGGAAAACCTTTGCTTCTCGGGTAGCAGCAAGTTTATTAACCGCCGTGGAATTGCCTCAGTTAATCGCTAATAATCTAGAAGAATATGCAAAGTTAGCGATTCATTATGCAACTCATCCTGAAGAACTACAAGCAATTAAACAACATCTGCAATCAAATAGACTGCAATTGCCTCTGTTTGATACAGTTTCTACCGTAAAATATCTCGAATCTGGTTATCTCTCAATTTGGGAAAATTATTTATCAGGTAATGCACCCAAAGCGATCGCGCTTAACAAAGTAAGTACCAAATCAACAGCAAAGATCCCTATTCCTAAGCTGCCAAATACTTTTTCTGCCGAGGCCGAATCCTATCGCGATCGCGACCACAAAATTACTTGCAAAGCTGACAATGGTTTTATTTCTTGGTTAGCTCAATCTGTTGGTAGTTTAGCAATTAGTACCTATCAAGCAGGTAAAGTAGCAATGGTTGGTTGGAATGGATTGCAAGTCACCTTACTACTGCGAGAGTTTTCTAAGCCAATGGGTATGGCCTTAGATGGCGATCGCCTAGCTTTAGCCACCAAGCATCAAGTGATTTTATTGGCAAATGCACAGAACTTGTCATATCACTATCTTTTAGACCAACCCGGACGTTATGATGCTCTTTATTTACCTCGGGCTAACTATTTCACTGGAGATCTCAATGTTCATGATTTAGGTTTTGGGGATGACGAACTATGGCTAGTAAATACCCGTTTTTCTTGCCTTGCTAAACTCAGTACGGACTTTAGCTTTGTGCCCCATTGGCAACCTCCTTTTATCTCCCAGTTGGTTCCCGAAGATCGTTGTCATCTTAATGGTTTGGCGATGGTCAAGGGCAAACCAAAATATGTAACAGCTTTAGGAGTAAGTGATGAAGTTGGTGGTTGGCGCGCTAATAAATCTAATGGCGGAATTATCATTGATGTGGAAACAAATGAAATTCTTGTGCAAGGATTATCGATGCCCCATTCTCCTCGATGGCACCAAGGAGCATTATGGTTTCTTAATTCTGGTCAAGGAGAACTCTGTCGCTTTGATCCCAAAACAGGTGAATCTCAAGCTATTTGTACCTTACCGGGGTTTGGTAGAGGTTTATGCATGAGAGGAGATTATGCCTTGATGGGATTATGTCAAATTCGTGAAACGAATATTTTTGGCGGTTTACCAATTCAAGAGAAATTTCCTCAGCTACTTTGTGGTGTAGCAGTGGTGAACTGTCGCAAAGGTGAATTGGTTGGGTTATTTGAATTTACTAGCGGCATTCAGGAATTGTACGAAATCCAATTTTTCCCTGGTAAGACAAGACCGACAATTCTTAATAGCGAAGAAGATGCTGTGCGCGATGCTTTTACTGCTCCTGATTTTTCCTATTGGCTACGTCCAGAATTTTTAATCGAAGATGCTTCATAGTTTTTGGGCATCAATATATTTTGAATTTGTTTTATACTGAGGTGCGGTAAAACATAATCATAAATAACTGATTGAAAACTATACCAAGAAAAATTTTGAGCAATCGTCCAGTCGCAATTGATTTATTTTCGGGCTGTGGAGGAATGTCGTTGGGGTTGGAAGCTGCTGGGTTTGATATTGCAGCATCAGTAGAAATTGATCCCATTCACTCCCTAGTCCACCATTACAACTTTCCCTACGGAGTTACTATTTGCCAAGATATCGCAAAATTATCCTGTGAGGAGTTATTAACTGCAATTAAAAACCAAGGATTTACAACCAAGATAGATCTCATTGCCGGAGGACCACCTTGCCAGGGTTACTCTCATATGGGAGGTAGAGTCTTAGAAGATCCTCGCAATCAATTAATCTTCGAATACGCCAGAATAATCTCAACAATTAGACCCAAATACTTTATTTTTGAAAATGTTCCTGGTATTGCATCAGGGAAACATCAACAGTTCCTCGAAGAATTAATTAGCATATTTAATCAAAATTACTATTCAATAGTTGAACCGATCCAAATACTAGATTCGTCTTTCTATGGTGCGCCCCAAAAACGGAAAAGACTTATTTTAATTGGCTATCGAAATGATGTTGCCCAACCCCGTTACCCCGATCCTACTCACGGTCAAGATGATTATTTATTACCTTTTACCACAGTTGATACTGCTATCGCAGATTTAAGTACAATTCCTGTATTTAAGGGTAATGATCAGGGTATCAATGTGAGCAAGCTTGACTATTCAGGATTTAGAAAAAGTTTCAATCTTCAACCCCAAGGAGAATATTCTTTATGTCATAGAAGAAAAGTTAATTCCAAAATTTGGGGTCATCTAGGGTCAAATCATACAGAAAAAACGATCCAACGTTTTGCTCAGGCAATACCCGAAAAAAAAGAAGCAGTAAGTCGGTTTTTTAAATTATCTGCTAATGGTTTATCTAATACTTTAAGAGCAGGAACAGCTAGTAATAAGGGAGCCTTTACCGCACCTCGGCCGATTCACTATTTACATCCTAGATGTATAACCATTAGAGAAGCTTCTCGTCTTCATACCTTTGCTGACTGGTTTCAATTCCACAGAACGATATGGCATGGCTTTAGGGAAATTGGCAATGCAGTTGTTCCCCTACTGGCAAAGTCTTTAGGTACAGAAATCATAAATTGCTTAAATATCAATTCTGCTATGTTAGAAATTAGAGAATTAGATTCCGTAGATAATTCGATATTAAGTTATAACATGAGACAAGCTGCGGAGTTTTGGCAAGTCCCTCGTGATGTAATTCCCAAACGCAAGAGAAGAAAAAAAGAGACGCTGCAATCAACGTCTCTATGCTAAATTTTTTAAATTTGAAATAATCTTGTTGATTAGAACTTAAAGGTAGTCCTGATTAGACCAACCCAAACAGCATCGTTATCATCATCATGATCTGGGTTAGTAACAACATAGGCACCAGGAGTAACACTGATGTTTTTGTTGACAGGGAATTTGTATAATGCCTCAATTAGCAAAGAAGTATCTTCATCTTCAGTCACATTGTCTCCTCCAGTTAATTTGGGAACCATCCCCACACCAATAGCACCAACAGCACCTTCTTTTCCAAGATCTGGGAAAGCAACGTTAGCATTCCAAGTCCAGAGATCGGCTTCGCCGTTGCCATCTGCTTCCTGGGCGTCAACATAAGCACCCCAGCCAGCTAGCGCGATCGGACCAAAATCTAAATTAGCACCTATACCAAAATGATTACCAGTGGAATCAACTCTACCAAAAGGACGCTTGGCATTACCACTTACTGTGCTACCAGAGAAGTTAACATCGTCTCCAGTTTGGAAAGAACGAACGTAGGCGAAATTAAGTTTGAATTTGTCGGTGGGTTCAATTACGATCTGACCACTAGCGGAGTAAGAACCATTAAACAGACCTTCACTTTGAGAAGGATCCGCCGCATCGTTACTTAGATAGGCTGCATTAACTTTTAGAGCACCCAATTTAACATTAGCACCAACACCAGCCCCAGCAACAGTACGGAAAATTAGAGGATTACGACGACCGAAGCGTGATAAAGCACCAGATCCACTACTAATAAGATAGGGATTCCCATGGTCTAATACATTATGGTTACTTAATGAACTGGTTCCCACCCACAATCTTAACTTGTCACCAAGAGGGAAACGGTAATGTAAATCGTCGAGTTCTACATTATTACCGTTGTTGGCATCGAAACCAACTCGACTGGAATCAGTCCCAGAAACTCCAGAACGGAAACCCGCAACGTTACCAGCTTGAAGACGAGTACGTAAGCGGTCTTTTCCATAGAAACTACTATTGAAATTGATCCGAACGCGATCGCTGAAGGTAACTTGAGAATCAGTATCTTCGCCAAAAACTTGTCCAACAGCAAAGATGACTTCACCTCTTAGTTTGGTAGTAGTCGAGAATTGTTTATCTTCGAGGAAAGCCGTTCTGCCTTCTAAGCTATCAACGCGACCACCAAGAGTTGCCAGCTCAGCCTCAAACTCTTGAAGCAATCTATTGACAGTTTCAATATCTTCTCTCGCTACAGCTTCAGAAGAAGCAATTAGACGTTCAATTTGATTTAGGCAAGCATTTAAACCAGCAGCAAATTCATAACGACTTAAAGCTCTATTTCCTTTATAAGTCTGATCGGGGTAACCTACGATACAACCGTAACGATCAACTAGACTGCGTAAAGCTTCATAGGCCCAGTCTGCGGGGGAAACGTCTCTTAATTGGTTAACATTAGTTACCTGAGACATGGAACGAGTTCCGGCTCTGTTGTAGCGATTAATTTGTTGTAAAGTCGCATCAACAGAAGATTGATTATTGGTTACTGTTTGCGCTGTAGCTGCACTAGTAGCAACTAAAGAACTCGCAATAATAGCTGGCGCAGCTTTTAATGCGCTCCAAAATAACTTAGACATATATTGAATTAATCCTCACACCAAATGTTTAGTTTCTTAAGACAGATAATTCCTGTTGTAATCAGGCTCTCAAGAATTTGTACTGATAAACTCGTTCATTTATCCTGTCCTAGTATAGTTCAAACAAAAAATATTACAACCGTCTATACACGGATTGCGAATAAAGTTTGTAGTGAATATAACCAAAATAAGGACAAACCGACAATTTAAGTTCACTAATCAATACTAGAGCATTGTTCTAAAAGGTTAGTAAAATTTGGGTAATCTTTTGGTTAAAAGACCAAGAAAGAAGCAATATCTTAGCTATCTGTCGTTAGTCTGTCGCTACCTGACAATTACAATTTTCTAGGCGATACTATTGGGGCAAAGTGGTATTTCGATAAGTCAATGGGTAGAAAACGCAGAAGAAAACGTCGCAAAAATCCTATTCGTCGTATATTTGCCTTGATAAACAAATTTATCCGCCATCTTCAACGTTCTTCCGAGGCTCCGAAAAAAATCAGAAGACGGCAAAAAAAGCGTAGTAAAAATCTGATTAGTCCAATTTTCGCTCTGAGCAGTAAATTTCTCAGCAATCATCAGCAGAATTTTGTAAAGTCAGATAGTAAACCGATAAGTCAGGTTAGAAGACGAAGATCTCGTAGGAGGGCCAGACTAGAAATCAGATCTCACGATAGAAATATTAAGATAACTAGAATTCAAGAATAATTTTTACCCTATTATTCTGATTAATTCATTTCTTAATACTAGATAAATTATCACTGCATTTCTTGTCACATAATGTATGATTCTCTAACCCCAATAATCGGTATTTAATAACTGAGAAATTATGCAGTTGTTCCATGGTTTACATTTCAACAATACGCGGGGCGATATTTTTGGTGGTATCACAGCCGCTATTGTTGCTTTGCCTTTGGCTCTAGCTTTTGGTGTTTCATCGGGAGCTGGCGCGATCGCTGGTCTCTATGGAGCAATATTTGTCGGCTTTTTTGCAGCTCTGTTTGGGGGCACTCCTTCTCAAATATCCGGACCAACAGGCCCCATGACAGTAGTCATGGCTGCTGTATTTACGAGCATTGCCGGAGATAATTCTGAAAATGGGTTAGCCTTAGCTTTCACCGTGGTGATGTTGGGGGGCATCTTCCAGATTATCTTTGGTATTTTGCAATTGGGTAAATATATTACCCTGATACCCTATACAGTTGTCTCGGGTTTTATGTCGGGGGTTGGCGTAATTATTATCCTGCTACAAATCGGTCCTTTTTTAGGCAGTGTAGCTTCTGCCAATGTGATTGTCTCTGTACGGAGTATTCCGAGCTTTATTAGTGAAGCTAATCCTGCGGCAGTGATTTTAGGAGTTATAACTTTAGTTATCGTTTTTGGATTACCGGCCAGATTAAATCGAATTATTCCCTCTCCCTTATTAGCCTTAATTGTCTGTACTCTAATTTCGATTATTGCTTTCGGAGATAGTGATCTTAATCGTATCGGGGACATCCCTACGGGCTTACCCACATTTCATTTTCCCGCAATAGAATTTAGTGAACTGAGAAATATTGTCGGTTATAGCTTAATGTTAGCGACTCTCGGTTCTATTGACTCTCTATTAACTTCTCTAGTAGCTGATAGTATTACTCGCACTAACCATAATTCAGATCGAGAATTAATCGGTCAAGGAATTGGTAATATATTTGCTGGTTTAGTTTGGGGCCTACCTGGTGCTGGTGCCACTATGCGGACGGTAATCAATGTTAAATCTGGTGGAAAAACTCCCCTATCAGGGATGATTCACGCTTTGATTTTATTTATGATTGTTTTTAGATTCGGATTTTTAACCGAAAATATTCCCCATGCCGTTTTAGCAGGGATTCTCTTTAAGGTAGGCATAGATATCATTGATTGGAGTTTCCTTAAACGAGCTCATCAAATTTCGATTAAAGCGGCAGGATTAATGTATGTGGTAATGTTGCTCACAGTTTTTGTGGACTTAATTACTGCTGTGGCAGTAGGGATTTTCATTGCTAATTTATTAACGGTTAAAAGTCTTTCCGATCTCCAAAAAGAATCTATTAAGGCCATTACGGCTCCTGATGAGGGGATAAGTTTAAATAACGAAGAAAGATATATCCTGAAAAAAGCTCAAGGAAAAATGCTGTTACTCCGTTTGGGCGGGCCGATGAGTTTTGGGGCTGCCAAAAGTATCTCTCAAAGGATGGGCATTATGGGCAAATATGATGTCTTGATTTTAGATTTTAGAGAAGTTCCCTTGATGGGGGTAACAGCCTCCTTGGCGATCGAAAATATGGTGAAAGAAGCTATTGAGAAGCGCAGAGCCGTTTTTATCGTTGGCGCTAAGGGAAAAGTCAGAACTCGTCTTCAGAAAATGAAGATTTTGCAGCTATTGCCCCCGGCAAATATTTTGGAGGATCGCCTCGAAGCATTACAGCGAGCCTATAATCTGATTAATAATCAACTAACCCAACACAATCATCTGAGAAAATTTGAAGAAGAGCCCGAAGAGATGATTACCGAATCTTTTTCTTCCTATGAAGACGAGTAATAGTTGCTATTGTTTGAAAGAAGCTTAACAAAGGGTAATATTTTGCTTTAAACTGTGGGGTAGATAATTTAATTAAATTTTTAGAATACCAAAAGTAGAATATGGAAATCGGACAAAAAGTCAAGGTATATCGTATTAGAGACAGAGTATCCTCCAATGTTGCTGACAAATTAGGCAAAGTTGGAACTGTTAAAGAATATAAAATGACAGATGGTAGTGGCGTCGGTGTCATCATCCAGTTTGATGATAAATCTGCTACTTGGTTTTTTGAAGATGAAGTAAAACCCGTAGCTTAGTTCTGATTGCATATTTTACTTAGTCTTTGAAATAAATCATTATGTCCTCGATCGTCACATTTTTGGGTAAAGGCGGTACTGGTCGTACAACCATTGCGATCGCTACTGCAAAAAAACTCGCATCTTATGGGCAAAAAGTTCTCTTTGTGGGGCAAGACTCTAGTCCTGCCTATTCTCTTGCTTGGGGAATGAGCCTAAGCGCCGAACCTCAAGAAATTGCTCCTAATTTATCGGTAGTTCAAATGAACTCAACCTTTTTGTTGGAGCAAAGTTGGGCCGAAGCGAAAAAATTAGAACAGCAGTATTTGCGATCGCCAATACTCAAAAATGTTTACGGTCAGGAATTGGGCATCCTTCCTGGGATGGATCAAGCCCTAGCACTTAATGCTATTAGAGAATATGACAGTAGTAATCTATATGATGCGATCGTCTACGATGGAGCAGGGGATTTGAGTACTCTTAGAATGTTTGGTACGCCAGAAATTTTGAGTTGGTATATTCGTCGTTTTAAAGGAGTTTTTCAAGAATCGGATATTGTTAAAACCCTATCGCCTTTTGTCCAACCAGTGACTAGTGCGGTGCTTAATGTATCTTGGAGTCCTGATAATTTTACGAACGAATCCACCCAAGAAGCTAGTCAGATGCTAGAAAAGGGCAAAGAAGCCTTAGAAGATCCGCAACGAGTAATTGCTTATTTAGTGACGACTAATGATGAAATTGCGATCGCGAAAGCTCAGTATCTTTGGGGTAGCGCTCAACAAATTGGCTTGACCGTTGGTGGTGTTTTGCTCAACCAAGATGCAAATAACAGTGGATTAAATGATGATTTTCAGCCTTTAAGCATAACCTCCTTACCGAATATCGAATCAGGGAATTGGCAACCTTTGATCGATGCCTTACCTAGTTTTACTGCTACAGCCTTAATGCCCAAACCAATTACTATTGATGTATCACAAAAGGTCATTAAAGTTTTTTTACCTGGATTTGATAAAAAACAAGTTAAACTCACTCAATATGGCCCAGAAATTACCATTGAAGCAGGAGATCAACGACGCAATATTATCTTGCCGCCTCAATGGACTGGTCGTTCGGTCACTGGAGCCAAATTCAACAATAAGTATTTAGAATTGTCTATTGGGTAAATATTCAGATACCTAGTATGAATTTATCATTTGAGCATCCAATAAATAATTTTTTTTAGAGATTACTTCTATAAATTGACATTTCTCCTAATTATCGGTTAGTCTTTGTTGTCTATGAGTTTTTTATTATCTGATTAAGTGTTATCATAAAATACTTGCAAGAACACTTTTTATGAAGTTATTATTTATTTGTACGACTCTACCTTTTCCTCCCAATAGTGGCGGGAAAGTTAAGAGTTATCATATGTTTAAATATTTATATTCCCAATATAAGATAACTGTCGCGACGCTCCTCTACAAAGAAGATATTGATTTAGTTGATGGTTTTAAGGCAGAGTTTCCGGTAGAAGATTTTATTTCCGAGCCAATTGATTGTCCGCGAACTACTCTGAATTTGATTATTAGTTATCTTCAAAATAAAACCCTTAACGAATACCGTCATTGGTCTCAAAATTTTTCCAGTAAATTAGTTGATCACCTACAAAATTCAGACTGCATCATTGTAGATCACTATGAAATGATGCAATATATTCCCCCTGATTATTATCACAAGGTTGTCTTGCATACTCATAATGCCGAACATATGATCTGGAAGAGGTTTTCTGAATTAAAAGATCAATCTTGGTTAAGACAATTTGTGCTTTCTAGGGAGTCGGCAAGAATTGCCCAAAAAGAAAAGATTTATTGTAATCAGGTCAAGAAAGTTTTGGCTTCCCCAAATGATCGTGTTGCTTTAGAAAAAGTGGGAGCCAAAGGAGATAATTTTGGTTTAACCTATCATCTTGGTGAAGAAAGTCAACTGCAACTGCCAGAATTAGATCCCAATACCACTTCTCAAATGATTTTGTTTATTGGAACCCTAACTTGGGAACCGAATATTGATGGCTTGCTCTGGTTTTTAGAAAATTGCTGGTCAACTATTAAAGAGCATCATCCAGATGTCACACTTGTTATTGGTGGAAAATCCCCTGATAAAAGACTATTGGAATGGGCGGAACGAGATTCTGCGGTCGCGATTCCTGGTTTTATCGAAGACCCCGAAGACTATTTCACCAAGGCTCGGGTCTTTATCGCACCACTACGTTTTGGCAGTGGTATGAAAGTAAAAGTTCTCAACGCCATGTATCGTGGAATGCCCACTGTTACTACAGATATTGGCATTGAAGGGTTAGACGTTGAAGATGGGGTTCATATTGCGGTGGGTAATGAGCCAGAGGAATTCACGACAAGGGTAGAAAGACTGTTAACTGATAATGACTATTGGAATCAGCTCAAAACTGCTTCTCGTTCTTTAGCAGGGAGTAAATATACTTGGCAAGAAGTGAATCGGGAATTGGATTTAGCGATCGCGGACGTTATTGGTTCGCCAGTTAAGAACTAGATCGTATAGCCTTAGCCCATGAATTACTCGAATTTCAAACTTCTTTGTCTTTGATTTCATCACATTCAGCCAGAAGACTTGCTAAGGATTCGGGAAACTGACCTTGAGCTATTTTCTTGGAAAAAACCTGATAACAATCTTTTTTATCGCCTTGTTTTCGAGGAAATCCTAACCACAGAATGATAATAATCTTTTTTTCTTTAAAAGCCCTAAAAAATAAACGATAACGATTGGGTAATCCCATTTTTTTGAGACGACCATATTTATGTAGTGGTTTTTTGAGGGTGAAATAAGTAGCGAAAGGATCTTGCGGAATTTTTGACCTAATCCCGACATCTATTGCCTTAAGGAGTTTGACAGTAGGATGAACTCTAAAATCACTTGGTTCTTTTTTGACCTTAAGCTGTTTAACTTTATTAACCAAGTCTGACCATTGTGCAAAAAATAAGGGATGAAAAAAAATTGTCCATCCGTTACAAACTATTGGTTTCATTCCTCTATCGTCACATCAGTTAGTAAATCCGATATTTCTGCGCTCATTTCCTCTGTATAGGGGACAAGGGAAGAAGGCTCTTTAATGACTTCTTTCATCAAGGTATCGAGAAAAAGACTCATGATTAAACTTTCAGAATCATTTTTTTCTGTAGTTTCATTTGGTTCTAGACGTACTAGGAGAGTTTTATCATCTAAGACTTCGACGTGACCAGTTGCTTTAACTAAATCGGGGTAATCTCTAGAAAATGCCCGAGGCAGACGAAAACCATCCTGATTACCAATCTTTGCTGGACTAATAGAGTAATTTTTGTTTGATTTAGCAGTCATTTTAAATAATAGTAATTTTGTTAGTTGATGATGTTATTACATTTTATTATAACGTTTGACATCAAAAGTAGAACAAGACACCAAATAAAAAGAATATGAAACAGAAAAGATAAAGGGGCTACCTTATCATATTGACGTTTGCTCAATAAAAAAGTAAAGAATAATTTCATTAAGTGAAAAAGATTTTTTATTAAATTATGTAATATTCGCGATCGCTTTTACTCGACAAATATTAAGTAATGTAAGCTTCATTTTGAGATATTTTGCTCAAGAAGAAAGGCATTAAAAAAGACTATTAGAGTTTAGATCAAAGATGTTTACTATGTATAAAATTGAGCAATAAAAATTGATGTAACCCACATAATGCTTAAGCTTAAGCCCAGCTCTACTAGAAGATGTTGATGGGTTTAACTATAGTCAGGAGCTATTAAAAAACTGATATTTTTCTGTTTCACTAATCCTAGTTCTTCCTCCTTTCATCACAGTTGCTGTAGTTTAAGATTTATTTTAAAAAATAAACAAAATAAGAAATCGAGGTTAGGATGGCGCAATATGTACAGTTGAAGAATTAGTATTTAATGAGGTTGAGAATGGGAAAATTAGCCCTCGAAAGATTAGCATTTAATAGGTTTGTATTTGAGAGGTTAGTTCCCGAAAGATTAGTTCCCGAAAGATTAGTTCCCGAAAGATTGGTGCCTGAAAGATTAGCTACAGAAAGATTGGTGCCTGAAAGATTAGCTACAGAAAGATTGGTACCTGAAAGATTAGTTCCTGAAAGATTAACTTCTGAGGAATCGTTACCTGAAATATTAGCCTCTGAGGAATCATTACCTGAAAGATTAATCTCTGAAGAATCTTTATCCGAAAAATTAGCACTTGAAAGATTAGCTATTGAAGATTTGGCTTTTGATAGATTGGCATTTTAAGTATTGTAAAAATCAAGGTCTCTTTTTTTTTGTGAATGCCTATGCTATTTGTGTTTTATTAATAAGAAGAAATATAAGCCTTATATTGAAGGATTTTGTACAAGAGCTTGTAATCACGATCGCGATCGCGACTACCGAAGGCATCGCGGAAAGTTACAAATCAAGGTTTTTATGGTTATCAGTTTCTTGAATGTTTACAATGCATAATAAGTCTTGTTTCTTTCAACGATTTACCCTCATTCCTCATCAGCCAAGAAAATGAACAGTATTACTATTGATTTGAATTCGGTTATTGAGCTAGACGAAGACCAATTTTATCAACTTTGTCGAGCTAATCCCGATGTGAAATTTGAACGTAGTGCTAAGGGAGAACTGATTATTATGTCGCCGACGGGAGGAATGACGGGGAAATATAACGCCGATATTGTTACAGATTTAAATCTTTGGAATAGACAAAAAAAATTAGGGATGGTGTTTGATTCTTCAACCGGGTTTAAACTTCCTAATGGTGCAAATCGTTCTCCTGATGCGGCTTGGATTTCTTTGTCTAGATGGAATCAATTAAGTTTAAACCAACAGGAAAAATTCGTTCCTCTCTGTCCTAATTTTATTGCGGGTTTCCATCAATCAAATTTATATTGACTACCAACAACCTGACGGAACCTTCAAACAGAGTTCTTTCGCAATGAACCTCTTAAATGAACCAGATT
>JBCCYD010000096.1:0-16535 GCA_039190385.1 Cyanobacteria bacterium P01_F01_bin.143
AAGCTTATATCACCCATTTGAATAGTGATAAGCTAAAATTAAACAAAATATCGACTGAAGATTTACCAGTAGAAAATTTAAGAATTGAAGTTTTTCTGCCAATTGCTAATATGAATTCAAATTTTGATTGTTGGGCTGAAGTTCCAGAGGAAAATTCTTTAGTACAAAATAATCGATTGTTTTTAAGAAGTAGAGAAAGATATACAGGTAGAAAAGGTCTTACTTGTAAAAATAGGCTAAAAAAAGGATGGAAAAAGTTAGAACTATTTTTAGATGAAGAAGAGAGTATAAATAGAAAAGTGCTGACAGAAAAAATAGAGAATCTTCAAGAAAACTCTCATGAGTTGATCATCAAAAAAAACGATCAAGTTGATAACTGGCCAAAGCTGAAGAATTTTATGGTCAAATGTCGTAAATTATGGGGAGTTAGATTGCAAGATACTCTCCCAGAAAATATTATTGAGCGGGGAGAATTTCTAAAATATATTTATCTTAGTGGCATCCCTGTTTTTTGCTGGTATTGGGAGTGTATTCCCGATGATTTACAACAATCTATTGAAGATGAGTTAATGAATTGTTTTTGTTGTGAAAGTTTATCTGGGAGATGCCATAATTTGCTAGAGCAAACTTGGTTATTGAGAAGTAATGCTTGGGGTGAAACCGATGAAGCTAAGCGAAAAGAAGCTCCAGGTTATTATTTTGGCATGTTATTAGAAGACCCTAACATTATGCCTATTGATGCCGATTTTAAAACTGCTGGAGGGAAGAAATAGGATGAGCGAAACAGAGAATAATCCAAAAGTACATTGGCATCCTTTCAATGGTGATGGAACAAGGTTAGAAGAAGAGCTAACCCTGCCAGATTCACCGCCTTGGAGAAATTTTAGTAGAACTATTCTTCCTTCTGATACGGAAAGGTGGAAAAACTTGATTAAAGTCGCCTCAAAAGGAGATTTAGATCGGGGTAGTAAATTTCGGTTGCAAAAATTTACTAGCGATGTAGACAATCCTGATAGTTCTAGCAAAGACAAAAAACGACTGGAACAGCATCAGAAAAACATTGATTTAGCGATCGCGGGTGTGAATTCGGCATTATGTTTACGACGTCCTTTGTTGGTAACTGGTAGACCAGGCTCGGGAAAAACTTCTTTGGCCTATGCTTTGGCTTATCAGTTGAATTTAGGGCCTGTGCTTAAATGGTCGATTACCGCTAGAACCAATCTTCAAGAAGGATTGTATCGTTATGACGCGATCGCTCGTCTCCAGGAATCAGAAAATAAGCAGGATATCGGTTCCTATATTACTTTGGGGCCATTGGGCACAGCTTTTTTACCTTCTAGGTTGCCCAGAGTCTTGTTAGTAGACGAAGTAGATAAAAGTGATATTAACTTACCAAATGACTTGTTAAATTTATTCGAGGAAGGAGAATATCAAATTCCCGAATTAAAACGCTGGATCAAACAGAATCCTGGTAAGACAACATCTGTTTTTACTGAAGACAAAGGAAAAGACGAATCAGATAAGGATCTTGATTTTTCCGTGGAACTAGATAGTGGGTTGGTCGGTTGTAATGCTTTTCCCATTGTTGTTATGACCAGTAATGGAGAGAGAGATTTTCCTCCAGCCTTTAAACGACGCTGTATTAGGATTAATATGCCTAATCCGATGAAAGATAATTTGCTTTCTATCGTTGAAGCCCATATGGGAGAAGCATATTTTAAACAATCTAAGGAAGAAGTTGGTCTCTTGATTGATCGCTTTTTAAAGAAAAAAGATGTGGCAACTGATCAGCTTTTAAATAAAATTTACATGGCAACTGGAGGAGCTTCTTCTGAGCTTAGTTCAGAAGATTTAATTGAGAAATTACTCTTTAAGAGCTTAAGTGATACCGAGGGTTTGGGATGAGCGATCGCTTTAGCAAATTATTAGAGACGCTCCATGAGTCAGAGTTGGCCATGACAAGCTACGAACTAGCTGATATGTGTTGGTTATTGCTTAATTCACCTCAAATAGAAGAAGCAACTGAAAATGCTCCGGCAATTTCTTCCGAAGACAAAAATAAATCTGAGCCAAAAATACGTCGGGAGAGAGTTGATGAAAAAGCAACCGAGCAGGTTCCCTCTACACAAAATGAGCCTGAGCCACCAGAAAAACCAGTAGCAGAAAAATCAGGGGAATTATTTACTCCCCAACCCCAGGGTCAGACTGCGGGAAACATTTTGAAATTTCCTATCGATAGTCCTACAGATTTGGGCAGTTCTCTAGGATTAGCCAGGGCATTAAGGGCTTTATTAAAAAAGGTTCCTAATCTAAATCGGGCGGAAACTTTAGATGAAATAGCGACAGTTGATAGTTACGCCGCTTGTAATAAAGCAGTTTTAGCTCCTGTCTTTAAACCAGTAATGGAGCCTTGGTTGGAAATCGCTTTAGTTATCGATGGCAATTTTTCTTTGGATCTTTGGCATCAAACTATCAAAGATTTAATTTTATTTTTTCGTAACTATGGCATTTTTCGTGATGTTCAGGTCTGGAAATTATTTGCGCAAGAAAATGAACTTTCGCTCTATAAAGGTTTAGAAGTTAATCAAGGGAGAATATCTACGCCTAAAGAGTTACTGAATCCGAATGGTCGACGCATCATTATTGTTCTGAGTGATTGTGTGGCGGACTATTGGCATAATGGCAATATTTATGACTTCTTAAACCAGTGGCAGCAGACAAATCTAGTTGCGATTCTTCAGATGCTCCCTGAATGGCTTTGGTTAAAAACTGGTTTAGGAGATGGAGCAAAGGTCACTTTGTTTAGTGGTGAGCCTGGGGCGAAGAATTCACAATTACGCATCAAAGAAATTTTGCTTTGGGAAGATGTTTTCGCTGATCCTAAAGCGTTGAAAATGCCTGTATTTACCCTGGAAGCAAAAAGTGTGGAACGTTGGAGTGGTTTAGTTGCAGGTTTGAGTGATACTAAGGTTGCGGGCTTTGTTCTCTCACCCAATAATCTAGAAGAATTTGTTGCAATAGAAGAACCAGAAGAGGAGCTAGATCCAGATGCTATAGTTTTTAGTTTTCGGAATAATTCTTCTCCTTTAGCCCAGGAATTAGCAGAGTTATTAGCCTCGGCCCCGACAATTTTTTTGCCAGTGGTGCGTTTAATTCGTCGCAAAATATTACCAGAGGCCGGACAGGTACAAATTGCTGAAGTGTTTTTGGGTGGGCTGCTGCGAGTTAGTTCTGATTATCCAACTTCGACAGATCCAGATTTAGTTCTGTATGATTTTGTTGGTCCAGAAGTTAGAAAGATTCTTCAGAAAAGTTCTACGCGATCGGCTAGTGTTAATGTTTTTGAAGAGGTTTCTCGTTATATTGCCGAGCAAAAAGGCATTGAGTTACGGGAGTTTTTGGCGGAATTAAAGAAGCCGCTGGAGAATGTAGACGCAAATTTGCAGGATATTATTTATCCTTTTGCCAAAGTTAGTAAAGAGATTTTGCAAACTTTGGGCGGGGATTATGCTCGTTTTGCCCGAGAAGAACTTAAAGCTGCGGGAGTGGGCGAGAAAGAAAAACTTGAGAAATATGATTTTAGTGGTTTTCCTGAGTTAGAAGATTTAGAGTATGAAACTGGATCTATTGTTTTATTAGATGGCATTGAGCTACTCACTCAGGAATTTACAGTTGCTGAAGTTGAAATCTCAATATTGGAAACTTTTGAATTTACCGTTGCAAAATTAGAGCAACAGCTTAATAGAAATAAAGAAACAGCAGAATGGGAGATCACAGAGCAAAAAGGAGAAGCTCAACGCCTTATTGAAGAACTAAATGAAACTGTAACACTTGAAATGGTCTTAATTCCTTCTGGAAAATTTATAATGGGTGCTGCTCCTAGAGAAGTAGATAGTAGCAGAAGTGAACGACCGCAACATGAAGTTAAGATTCAAAAAGCTTTTATGATGGGAAAATATTCTATTACTCAAGAGCAATGGCAAGCGATTATGGGTAATAATCCATCAGTTTTTAAAGAAGATAAACGGCCAGTAGAAAATATTTCATGGTATCAAGCCGTAGAATTCTGTGATCGCATATCTCAACTCACAAGACGAGAATATAGACTTCCTAGCGAAGCAGAATGGGAATATGCTTGTCGCGCAGGAACGACAACCCCATTTCATTTCGGGGAAACTATCACTACAGATTTAGCTAACTACGATGGAAATTATACGTATGGAGAAGGAGTTAAAGGAGAATATCAGCAAGAGACAACGACAGTAGGTAAATTTGAGATTGCTAATAATTTTGGTTTATGTGACATGCATGGAAATGTTTGGCAATGGTGTTTAGACCATTGGCATAACGACTATAAAAATGCCCCTAGTGATGGCAGTGCTTGGGTGAGCGGGGGAAAAAGTAATCGTCGTGTATTGCGTGGCGGTTCCTGGCTCAGCAATCCTAATAGTTGCCGCTCAGCTACCCGCAACGTCATTAATCCCGAGTTTGTCAGCGACGTTATCAGTTTTCGAGTTGTATGTAGTGTGCCGAGGACTCGTTAGCTCTTTTCCTAATTTTTTTTAGATAACAATTAATTCAGAGATAAAAAAGTGCCATCTCAAACAAAAAAACCCAAAATTAAGATTAACCGTCGTCAACAGTCAGCTCAATATTTTCTGGAGCAACTAAACAACCAAATAAGCATGGAAATGATGCTGATTCCTGGGGGCGATTTTATGATGGGAGCACCAGAAAGTGAGTTGAATTCAAGTGATAATGAACGACCACAACATCAAGTAAGCGTTCCGACTTTCTTTATGGGCAAATATCCAGTCACTCAAGCACAATGGCAAGCGATTATGGGGAATAATACATCACGCTTTAAAGGGGATAAAAGACCAGTAGAAAATATTTCATGGAATAATGCTCAAGAATTTTGCCAACGCCTATCTCAACGCACAGGACGCAAATATAGACTGCCTAGCGAAGCAGAATGGGAATATGCTTGCCGTGCAGGAACAACTACTCCATTTTATTTTGGAGAAACAATCACTACAGATTTAGCTAATTATCGAGGTACTGATAATCAAGAATATAAATGGTCAGGTTCCTATGGCGAAGGACCAAAAGGGAAATATCGACAAGAAACAATGACTGTAGATAAATTTGGAATAGCTAATAATTTTGGTTTATGTGACATGCATGGAAATGTTTGGCAATGGTGTTTAGACCATTGGCATGATAACTATCAAAATGCCCCTAGAGATGGAACTGCTTGGGTGAGCGAGGGGGATAGTAATCGGCGTTTATTACGCGGCGGTTCCTGGGACTACATTCCTATTAATTGCCGCTCAGCTGCCCGCTACTACGTTAATCCCGAGATTGCCTTCAACGATATCGGGTTTCGTATTGTATGTAGTGTGCCGAGAACCTAATTCAGTTATCAGTCCTAAAGGATACCGCTCCGCATATCATCAGTTAACAGTTATCAAATCGAGAAAGCTAAACCAATGTTAGAGAAAATCTACAATTAGTAGAATGTTTAAAAAGAAATTTTCTAAAAGAGAATCGCCAAAAAACAATCAAAATATAATTAATTTATATCAAGCGATAAAAGATCATGACAACTTTGAATTTAGATAACCTTCCCGATGGGATGCTAACTCAAATCGAACAACTTGCAACCAAAAACAATCGTAGTGTCAAAGAACAAGCGGTTATTCTGTTAAAACAATCTTTAAATAAGTCACAGGACAAATTAAAATTTCTCATTTCTCCAGAAACCGATCCTACTTGGGAACAAAGACGTAAAGCAGTTCCTCAGCTACAAGCAGAAATAGATCGACATCTTCGAGTTAATCCAGCAGATTTTGGGCTGCCAGATAGCACAGAATTAATTAGAGAGGATCGAGATAGATGAGTCAATCTGTGCACTGTGTAATCGATGCAAATGTCGGAATTAAAAGATTTATCAGCGATCCTCTTTCTGCTAAAACAAAACAACTCTTAGATACTCTTCGCAATCCTCAAACAGAAATTTTTATCCCTGATTTGTTCTATATTGAGGTAGCAAATATCTTTTGGAAATACGTTCGTGCTGAACTTTATCCTGCTTCTCAAGCACAAACAGATTTAGAGATATTAAAAAAGTTTCCCTTCAAAGTTATTTCGACATCGGAATTAATGAGCGACGCTGTTAATCTAGCAATCAATTTTCGAATTTCTGCTTATGATGCTGCTTATGTCGCTTTATCTAGACGAGTTAAGGCACCTTTGTTAACCTTGGATAAAAAATTAATTAGAGCTTTAGATGGTTCCCAATTTAACCTAATATCATTTGTCGATTTTACTTTTCCTTAAAATAGGCTATTTCTATGGTTAACTTTTTTATTGAACGACAAAAACGCACAACAAAATATTACTCAGAAGACTTGGGCAATGGTATTGCATTAGATATGGTGCTAATCCCAGAAGGCGAATTCATGATGGGAGCGCCAGAAACTGAATTAGATTCATTGGATCGGGAAAGACCACAAAATAACGTCAGCGTTCTGACTTTCTTTATGGGACGATATCCAGTCACTCAAGCACAATGGAGAGCAGTGGCAAAATTTCCTCATATAAATAGGGAATTAAAATTAGATCCTTCCTATTTCAAAGGAGATATGCGACCAGTAGAGCAAGTAAGTTGGTATGAAGCAGTAGAGTTTTGCCAACGTCTATCTCAACGCACAGGACGCAAATATAGACTGCCATCAGAAGCAGAATGGGAATACGCTTGCCGTGCAGGAACAACTACGCCATTTCATTTCGGGGAAACTATCACTACAGATTTAGCTAATTATTTCGGGACTGCGACCTATGGCGAAGGCCCAAAAGGAGAATATCGGAAAGAAACAACACCAATAAATGAATTTGGGATAGCTAATAATTTTGGCTTATGTGATATGCATGGCAACGTTTGGGAATGGTGCTTAGACCATTGGTATGAAAATTATCAAAATGCTCCCGATGATGGAACTGCTTGGTTAAGCGGTGGAAACAGTTATGGGCGTATATTACGCGGCGGTTCTTGGGAACTCAATCCTTATGGTTGTCGCTCAGCTGCCCGCTTCGGCAATAATCCCGAGAATGCCGACTTCAATTACGGGTTTCGAGTTGTATGTAGTGTACCGAGGACTTAAATCAGTCATCAATTGAAGAATGAAACCCAACCTTGGCAGAAGTTTCGTTGGTTTACGCGATCGCTAAAAAAAATCAAATATTGTAGAAGTTTTGCCAGTCAATCAGAGATTGGAATCATCCAAGTAACATCTTTTAATAAACAAAGAAAGTAAATGAGCTATATTGAAATTAAGAATAAAACTATTGTGAAATGTCAATATTATGCAGACAGACTATCTTTATTCTTGGTTAAAAATACATAAGTCGCGGCCAGCTTATAAAGCATATCCCAAAAGTCTCTCGGAACTACAATCATTGCTCCAAGAACTCAAAAGCCAAGGTCAGCCCTACAATTTCGTTGGTTCTTCCCATTCCTACAACGCCATACAATGTCTTGATGATAATGTTGCAATTATTTTTGATGGTAGTGGTCTCAAATCCATAAAATATGATTATCTTACTCAGGAAGTAACCGTAGAATCTGGCGTCACAATTGAAGAACTGAAATTATTTTTACGTCCATTGGGCAGACAATTGTTAACTAGTGGCAATTATATGAAGCAAAGAGTAATTGGCGCTCTGGTTACTGGCACTCACGGCTATGGAGATCAAGATGCCATCATGGCTGATAGTATTACTGCGGTCAAATTACTCAATGAAGATGGAGAAATTGTTGAGATAACAGAGAAAAACGATAAAGAGACACTTAAATATCTCCGGGTTAGCTTTGGTTATCTAGGCGCGATCATTAGTATAACTCTCAAAACTAAACCAAATGAACAGTATCAGGTAACTCAAAAACTTCTGACTCTTAGTGATTTGCAAAGCACTTTAGACGATATTGCCGAGAAACCCCATGCCTTAACAATGTTTCCCTACAGCGATGCTGAAGATCCCTATATTGGCTTGATCTTCCTCGAAAAACTTGATGATTACTTAACGCCAAAAGAGGTCAGCATTGGAACTCCTATAATAGGTAGTATTTCCTGGGCTCTTATAAAAACATTTTGGGCTATTGATGCTCGTTTCCCGGTCATTCGACCCTTTGTTCAACGCTTAATTGGAATCTTTGCCCAACGACGAGAAGCAGAAATTATTATTACCAGTCCTGATGATCTTGATTATCTCTATGATTATCACCCAATGCTAGAAAGTGAGAGAAATCCGTCGATCATCAAAAAACTTTTTACCACCACTTTTACAGCTTACAATATTGCTGTCTTCGTGCCGAAAAATGAACTAGCAGAGCTTTTCTCCTTCCTTCATAGTTTGGGCAAAAGGCTTAAGGAAGAACGTCCACGACAATATTTCAAGAACTCTATTGGCGCGCGCTATGTAGGGAAATCAACCAAATCTGCTATGGCAGGAAACTTTGACATTGAATCCTATTCAGTAGATATTTTTTTTAGTACAACAGATTTAGAGTTAGCCGAAGTTGTTCAAGATGAGATTGCCAAGCAGTTTACGGTTCGGCCTCATTGGGGAAAAAGTATCTTGAAATCTTATCTCCTAGAAAATTTTCCGCCTCAAGTGCTAGAAAACTTCAAACAAAAGCGTCAAGAATATTACAGCTCAGAACTATTACGACCCAATCTTGATCAACTTGGCTCCAAACTCTAATCTATATTAGACTTTGTTTTCTAATCTTCTACTTGCCAAAGACATGGAATAACAAATAAGCCAAAAAATTAACGCAATGAAAACATAATTTTCTTGATAATCTCCTAGAAATTTGGGGTTACTCACAATCTTTTGCACTATACCCAATAAATCAAATAAACCAATAATCGCCAACAGAGAAGTATCTTTAAATAAACTAATAAACTGCCCCACAATACTAGGAATTACTGCCCTAATTGCTTGAGGTAAAACAATAAATGCGAGTACATAAACAGAATTTAAACCCAAAGCTTTCGCCGCTTCTGTCTGACCTTTTGGCACAGCTTGTAAACCACCACGAACATTTTCCGCCAAATATGCTGAACTAAAAATAGTAAAACCAGCAATCACTCGGACAACTCTATCTAGTCTAATATTGGCAGGTAGAACCAACGGCAGCATTATCTGAGCCATAAAGAGAATGCCAATTAAAGGTAAAGCTCGAATAATTTCAATATAGAGAATTGATAACCAACGAATAACCGGCAATTCACTTTGTCTTCCTAAAGCAAATAATACTCCCAAAGGAAAACAGAGACTAATACTAACTACTGCAACTAAAATATTTAAGATTAAACCGCTAAGATCATCCAGTTTGACATCTTTCGTGCCTAGCAAAATCCAAAGATCAATAAAAAATATCCCGATCCAGAATAAAGGTAACCAACTTATTAAATTAGGAATTTTATTACCTATCTTTTTGCCGATAATTGCATTAACAACAATCAACAAAAGAAAAGTTAAAAGAATTGCACTAGAGTAAATATTGCTGGGAATAGCAATCAAAGCAAAAATAATTGCAATAATACCCAAAATAACTAAGTTTTTTCTAGTAAAGATCTTTGCATGAGAAGATATACCCCAAGATAAACCTCCCATGGACATAATAATGCCCAAAGCTAGCCAAGGTCGCCATAATAAATTGTTTGGTCTTACTGGATAATACCCCACAAAAAAGAAACGAAAATTGGCCTCAATTACTTCCCATTTAGCATCAGTTATTGTCCACTGAATGAAACCTTTGCCTATCCAGAAAAGAAAACTCAAACTAATAATTGTCAAGATAGTATTGTACCAACTACTAAAAAGATTTTTCTGCATCCACTCGCGTGGTGAAGCAGTTTGCTTTGAGATTTTATTCAGGTTATTAATCATGGATACTTCTTTTTTTCTGGGAATAGGGCAAACGCATCTTAAAATTGTCTGAATCGATTGTGTACATTCAATATAGTACTTGAAGGTTAAGTTTGCTTAAAGGGTAAAATGATAAATGATTCATAGCTACAAATTTTGATTGGGTTCTTCGCAAAATGGCCGTCATTTTAGCCAAATGGACAATTCATGAATACCATTCCATGATTGAGACTGGATTGTTAGATAATCGTCAAGTGGAGTTATTGAAAGGAGAAATTGTTGAGATGCCACCTGAAGGTGAGGCTCATGCTTATTTTAGTAGCGAAGCAGAAGATTATTTGAGGAGTTTACTCGGCGATCGCGCTACAATCCGCTCTGGCAAGCCAATTACACTCCCTGATGATAGCGAACCAGAACCAGATATTGCAGTTGTACAGAAACTGGGTAGAGAATATTTAACTCATCATCCCTATGCTGAAAATATCCTTTGGCTCATTGAGTATTCCAATAGCAGCTTGGACAAGGACTTAAATATTAAAACTAGGATCTATGCAGAGGCTGGAATCAAAGAATATTGGATAGTAAATATTCAAAAAAGACAGCTTATGATATTTCGCGAACCACAAGAAATTGAATATGCTGCTAAATTTACTTTAAGCGAAGGTGTGATTTATCCTTTGGCATTTCCCGCTCTTGCTGTTGAAGTTAAGCGAATTATTAGCTAGTAAAATAAAGAAAATTAAGCGTTATCGATTGTGTAAGTTGTGGTTGTACAAAGTAAAACTTAGCTTGTCCCTTGTTCCTTAAGTATGATAGATTGGTTTGTGCCGATCGCGGATGTGGTGGAATCGGTAGACACGCACGCTTGAGGGGCGTGTGGCTCACGCCATGCGAGTTCGAGTCTCGCCATCCGCATTTTTTAATTATTTAATTATTTTGCTCAGAAGAGGTATTTTTTGCTTCTAGATTCGTAGGCAAGCTATTCTCTCCAGCAACGCGCCAGATTTTGATGGTGTTATCAGAACTACCACTGACAATAGTGTCACCACTAATGGCAACGGTATTAACTGACGTTGGATGCGCTTTGATAATATCTTCTAACTGACCTGTAGCCAGATTTCGGGTTTCGATCGCGCCATCTCGACTGCCACTGACTAAAGTATTCTCACTAATGGCCAAACTATTTACCGCAGCATCATGGTCAGTAAGAGTTTCTTCTAGCTTTCCTGTCTCAAGATCCCAAACTTTGATCGTTTTATCATAACTAGCACTATAAATCTTACCGTCATTGATAATCACACTATTAATCGAACCCTTATGGCCTTGCTCTTTATCTTGTTCCAGGGGCAAAGTATAGCTTAATTCTCCTGTTGTCAGACTTCTCACTTCAATGGTTTTATCGCCACCACCACTGACAATAGTATCTCCTTGAATCGTGATCGCGTTCACCCCATCTTTATGAGAGTCCAGGAATTTTTCTAACTTTCCTGTGGGCAGATCCCAAATCTTAATTGCTTTATAGCTACCAGTCACTATTTTTTGACCATCTTCACTAATTGCGATACTACGCACAATCGGATCGAGGACATTGCGGATTGTTCTTTCTAATTCCCAAGTTTCTAGATTCCAAATTCTAATCGTGCGATCGTCACTACCACTTACCAATTTCTTCCCTCTGACCGCTAAACTATTAACCTCATCCGTATGTCCTTTGAGGAAATATTCCAATTCTCCTGTTTCCAGATTCCTGACTGTAATTGTGTTGTTGCGACTAGCATTAAAAATATGATTATCACTAATCGTGACAGTCCGAATAGAATGATTATTCGCGATTAAAGGATGCTCTTTTTCCCCGGTGATGGGATCTGGAACTTTTTGGAATCTTCCATCTTCCAGATTTATCACCTTAATCGCCTCATCTTGACTAGCACTAACTAAAGTAGAACCATCTTCACTAATTGCGATACTAGAAAACCAAAAATAATGATCACTCGTAAAAGTTCGTTTAAGACTACCAGTTTTAAAATTCCAAACTTTCACCGTTTCATAGTTACTATCGGCACTAACTAGGATGTCATCGGCAACGGCTAAATCTCTAACAGAACTATTATGCCCCTTTAATGTTCGAGTTAATTCTCCTGTCTCCAAATTCCAAATTTTGATCAAATTATCACTGCCACCACTAATGATAAACTCTTTATCGTCACCGTCTTTTTGACTAATTGACAAACTATCAATTGAAGCGTTATGACTCACTTGAATGTTGGGAGCTTTCTTCTTATTCCCTTTTTTACTCTTGGCTTGTTTTTTGATTGCTTGGCGAGTTAGTTGGCGCGACAGTGGCTCGTCAATGAAAGTCTTTATTGGCTTATCGGAAGAAAGATTCCAAAGTTTGATGCTTTTATCTTCACTACCACTAACAATCGTTTGTTTATTGTCGCTAATCGCAACGCTATAGACGGGAGCCTTATGACCTTTGAAAGTTTTGAGAAGTTTTGTCGTGTTAAGGTCCCAAACTTTAACTGTGTCATCACCACTACCACTGACTAAGATGGTGCCATCTTTACTAGTCGCGATCGCATCAACAGAAGCACCATGATCATCAAGAACAGTTTTTTCTTCTCCTGTTTCTAGATCCCATAATCGGATCGTAGCATCCTGAGAGCCAGTCACAATAATTTTATCTGTGATCGCTACGGCAGTAACGGGTGCCCCGTGACCAATAAGCGTATTTTGCAATTTCCCTGAAGCGCGATTCCAAACTTTCACGGTTGCGTCTTCACTCCCCGTAACCACGATATCTCCTTGCATCGCAATAGCGTTCACATCACCAAAATGCCCAGCAGGAGAAGCGTAAACTTGGTCATATTTACTCTTGAATTTCTCTGTTTGAGCATCGGCAGAAGTTACGGTAGAATCCTTCTCTTTGAGACAGGGATCGGATACTGGCTTCTCTGCTTTTTTTGGTTGCTCTACTTTCTTCGGTTTTTTGCTTTTATGAGTCGAGACAGCAACAAAATCACATTGCCCTGCTTGATAGATTTGGATAGGAATCCCAATGCCAATGCCTAGACTACTTTTTGCTTCTTTGGTACGGGTTCCATTGACTCCTACAATACGAGCTTGGCGATCGACAATGGGGCCACCAGAGGTTCCAGGAATTAATGCATGATCATGAACAATCCGATAACCTTCTTCTGCCAGCGATTGCAAACTCAGAGTATGTGATGGTTGTAGTAAATAGTTGCGTTTTGGTTTTTTGCCTCCTGGATCGTTGAGGTAACCAGATATGTAAATAGGCAAGCCTGATGTGATATTTTTAGAATCACCCAATTCTGCTGCGGGATAAGGCTTTTTACTTTTTGATTTGCCAGAAAATTCGACTAATGCCAAATCAACATCGGGAAGATTTTTAATTTGTGTGATTGGATGTTTTTTGTTATCAAAAGTTGTAATGGAATAATTTCCTGGATATTTAACCACATGCCAAGAAGTCAAAACTGTATAGTTGTCTTTATTCTGCTTGATGATCGTTCCTGAACCTGAGTTTTCTCCGTTGATTTGCACGGTAAATTTTTTAGCTTGAGTAGCTACAGGGGAAGGACTAGAGAGCACCAGAAGTCCTACTACAAAGCTCAAGCATGTCACAGGAATCAAGGATTTTTGTTGAGTCACGATCTCGGTCCGCTTTTTCTATTAATTATCCACTTACTTACTAGTGTACTTAATGGCGAGCAATTATTTGGTGCAGGGATTTTTCTTGAGCTTCAATGCTAGCTGTAAGCTGAAATTGGACTAAGGCTCTGATCAGGTTATGTTCTGGGTAGTTGACTTTAAAGTAGATATTGCCGGCTAGATAATCGGTAAAAAATCTTAACCCTAATTCAAAAGCAATAAGCGCGATCGCATCATAAATATATTCATAATCTTGGGGAGTTAAAAATTCTTGGGCGATCGCGAAATATCCTTCGAGAATCGCTTCTGCTAGTTCTAGATCGAAGGAGACTTCTTGCCATTGTTTGGTTTCTTCTCCCAAAAGATTGCAACCCGATCGCAAACAATCACCAATATCGTAATGTACTAAACCTGGTTTAACTGTATCTAAATCGATCATGGCAATGGCCTTTAGGCGATCGCGATCAAACATAATATTATTGATCTTGGGATCGCCATGAATAGTTCGCAGTTGTAAAATACCTTGTTCCTTGGCATTTTCTAACACATTTGCCCAATCTGAGCGAGCAGCAATAAATTCTCGACAATAATCACTTTCAGGTGAGGAAACAATATTTGTTGCGGCCAGAACTTGCTGATAATTTTGCAAATAATTTGGCGTGAGATGAAAACCTTCTAAGGTATCGGCTAATTTTGTGACAGGAATATCACTTACCAAAGCATGAAACTTGCCCAATCCATAACCGACTTCTTTGGCTTGTTCTTGGTTCGCGATCGTATCAAAGCATTGGGAATTACCAATAAAACTCATCATCCGCCAAAAATTTCCCTCTTCACAAATATGGTGATCCACACCATCTTGAGTCGATAAAATTTGGGGAAATTCCCAACGACTATCATCTGCTAAAGATTGAGTTTGTAATTTTTGCTCAATATGTTCACCAATAATTCCTAGATTAGCCATGACTAATTCTGGTTGCTGAAACACCTGAGTATTAATTCGCTGCAGAATAAATGTCTGATCATTATCTAGATTGACTATATAGGTATGATTGATATTTCCTTGCCCGTATTCGCAAACTTTAACAACTTGGCTAGGGACGCAAAACTTTTCGGCAATAGCTTTTACATTGAACATTAAGCATTGAACATTGAATATTGATCATTGACCATTAAACATTGAATATTGATCATTGACCATTAAACATTGACCATTGAACATTGACCATCGAACATTGACCATCGAACATTGACCATCGAACATTGAATAAACGATTTTAAATCCATGAAATGTGATAAGTAATAAAAAATGTTAAAAAATAAAATATTATGAAATATCATCCAAATCTTTCTGAGGTTTATTTGTGAATAGAGTTGTCGAAACCATTATCAATAGTTTGCATGATTTATTAGATCAGACAATTAAACATTTTCCAGGCTTACTCTTAGCTGTAATAGTGATTTTTTTAACAAAATACGCAGTTCAGATGATAGAAAAAATAGTCTATCAAACCGTTAGAAAAATCATTAAAAATACTTCTTTACAAATATTGCTACGAAAAACTGCAAAAATTGGAATTTGGACTTTAGGCATCCTATTAGCTTGTGTTTTAGCTTTTCCTGGTGTTGAATTAGGACATCTTCTGGGAACTCTCGGTATTAGCTCAGTTGCTATTGGGTTTGCGTTTCAGGACATCTTTAAAAACTTTCTTGCCGGGATTATTCTTTTAATTGAGGAACCATTTAGGATTGGAGATGAAGTAATTATTGATGGTTATCAAGGTGTCGTAAAGCATATCAGTATTCGAACAACTCAAATTAGGACTTATAATGGAGAAAAAGTGTTATTACCGAACTCCACTGTCTTTACCGATCCGGTGAAAGTTTTTACGGCATATTCTTTTAGAAGAACTGATTTAGGTGTTGGTGTAGATTATAATACTTCCTTACCAGAAGCCTCTAAGATTTTACAAGCAACTATTCATAATGTAGATGGAGTTCTTCAAGAGCCTTTTCCAGAAATTGATATCGTCAATTTTGGTGATAGTTCCATTGACTTTGTGGTGCGCTATTGGACTGATTCACAACAAAAACAAGTTCGTTTTATCCAAACTCAAGCGATCGCAGCGATTAAAAAAGCTTTAGATGCAGCCAACATAAATATTCCTTACCCAATTCGGACTCTTTATCATCAAAATGTGAACAATTAACGAGCTATCGATTTAAAGTCTAGAAATAAAAACTCATTACTCATTACTCATTACTCATTACTCATTACCCATTACCCAATCCAGGTAATCTCAAAATCTTCTGTATCTTCTACTTCGGGTTTACTCGGCTCAAAGTCCTGGATGAGCGTTGGTGTCTCCAAAGACTGTTGTGATTTTTTATTTTTATTTTTAACCTGATTCTTACTAACCAAAGATGATTTACTAAATTCTTTGGGAAACAAATTCATCAAAAAGAAATCAAGGGTTTGTGACTTGAGTAATCCTTGAAGAACAGCGATCGAGCCAAAGCGGATTCCTGTAGCTCTTTGCTCTTTCAAGATAGCTGCTACCTGCTCTTCTTCTAGTAGTCCAGATTTTTGTAAATAGTAACCTAAAGACTTTCTTTCCTTTTGTCTTAAAAGTGACCACCAATTTTGAGCAAAGAAATCAGCGGTTTCTTGTTTAATCCAACCCCGCATGGCGATAATTTCTCCCAAACGTAAATCTGGATAATAGGTTTGATCTCGCAGCGCCAATTCAATTTGAGGAAGAGAGATGAGATTAGCTTCTTGTAGAATAGCGCCTAGACGCTTGGGTTGAATAGAAAAGGAAAAATCGTTAGACATAGGACATAAAATCAATAATTTTTTGCTAAATACTGTAATGATTTATACGTAATAATCTTTACTTAATAAATATATGATGGCACTG
>JBCCYD010000097.1:0-16453 GCA_039190385.1 Cyanobacteria bacterium P01_F01_bin.143
TGAGTTGATTGGTTGAGAATACCCACAAAAGGACGGAAAATACGCGCGATCACGAGACTAGGTGGAGCGAAAAAGCGTGCTAATTTTTCAGGATATAAAAGCGCAACTGATTTAGGACATAATTCTCCTAAAACTATTTGTAAATAGACTAATAAAATAAAGGCCAGAGGAATCGCAACCGAATGAATTAGAGTTTGAGTTAGCCATGCGGGTAAAGGCAGTTCGATAATTAGTTGCTTAATCAAAACTGCAATCGTCCGTTCACCAATCCAACCTAAAGCTAAGCTAGAAAGAGTAATTCCTAATTGAGTGGTTGATAATAGTCGATCTATACTCTTTTGAAGATATTGAACAGTTTCCGCTGCGATATCGCCATCTTGAACTAATTGGGTTATTCGCGATCGCCTAACCGAGACAATGGAAAATTCCGCAGCAGTAAAAAAAGCATTAATTGCAATTAAAAAAAAGAGACCAAAAAAAGATAATAGAAAGTCTTGACTGCTCATCGAATGGATATCAGCGATGACAAGGAAAAAATATTTAATCTAATATAGGATAACAAATTCATCAAGATCAAGTTCAGGGAATCAGAAAAATTGCGGTAACGTCGAGAATTATCTAATCACAGAAATCTTCTCTAATTTTAATTCTAATTCTTGTTCAGGATAGTTTTTCAGAGTTAACGATATATTACGGGAATTATCCAGTAAGCTAATAGGAACAATTAAATTCCCCTGAAACTCTTGTCCATTAGCTGGTAATTCGCTTGGTAAGCCTTCGGCGATCGCACTCAAAGAGCGATTCTGATCATCTTTAACATCCATAAAACTATAGAGAAAGCGCACCGTGTTGGAGCTTTCATTTTTGAGATTCACTCCCAAAATAAGGGATCTACCCTGAAATTTCGCCTGGGAAACTTCAATCGTGACGCCACCAGAACTATCTTTGATGGGCACAAAACCTGAAGGGCTTTTTTCGCGATCGCTTTCGTTAGCAACTAAACTAGATCGAGATTGAAGAGTAGATTGGGAAGAATTACGATCTTGAGCTTTTTTGGTCTGATGGAAAATATGATCATAGACATTCACCAGCACTTCTTTCTCGTCAATGATATTTAATCCCTTGTGAGAACCTACTTTTGTTTTAGTCTTGGTTACTGGTTCTTGGGAATTGGTATCGGGTTGCGTCACAACTTTTAACGCTTCTTTGCCCATCAAATATCCAACGTAAGCACTCGCACCACCGCCAGCTAACATCATTAGTAAGAGAACGAAAATTAGCCAGAAAGTTGATTTAAGATTAATGCGATCGCTCATGCCATTAAATTTATGTAATTTACTGAAGTTACCAATTATAATCAATAATCAGGTAAGATAATGTCGAAGATCGCCCCTTAGTTGGCAAAAAAGTAACCCAGGGTTGGCCGAGCGGTTTAGGCAACGAACTCATAATTCGTGCAAGGCAGGTTCAACTCCTGCACCCTGGATAAATCAATAAAACAACTTCACTCATATCCAAGATAGCTAGGATTTTCCTGTAGGGAAGTAGAAAAAGGATTCTCTAAATCTCGGGTTTTTATCGGAGCGACGGCCTCAGCTTGTTGCTTAAGACCATCTTGGTAGAGAATATCTACTAACTCGCCATCCTTAGAGATTTGTATATCGTAAAATTGATTAAATCCAAAAATATGGTTAAGTTGGTCAACAAAGCCATCATTACGAAAGGCCGTTCCGCTATTTTCGAAAAACGCCTTTTCAAATATTCTTTGCGAGGCACCTTCATTATCAGTAGTAGTCTGAGCCCATAATTTAAGAGGACATAAACTAGCAATCGTAGTTAGCAATAAAATTGAACTTAATTTAGTAAACTTAATAGACATTTCTCAATAATTGTGAAACTTCTGCTTAATCTTATCTAAAGAATTTGCAAACGAACAGTTATCAGATAACAGTTAACAGTTAGCAGTTATCAGTATGGGCGAATGTCTATTCGCCTGTATAAAGGCCATTCAGTGATGAAACTTATGATCGACAATCTTAAAAATACTTCTGCTTTACTTGATGCCAATTTTGATGAGCTACGTCAAATGCTATTGGATTTAATCGTTAAATATGCATACAAAGAAGGAGATTTTGTTCTTTCTTCGGGAGCTAGTAGTCCCTACTATATCAACTGTAAGCAGGTGACGCTCAGGGCAGATGGGGCATTAATTATTGGTCGTTTATTATGTAATTTATTATCTGAAGATACGGATGCAGTTGCTGGTTTAACCTTAGGTGCAGATCCGATCGTTTCTGCTGTCAGTTTGGTTTCGGCGCTAGAAAATAAACCCATTCCGGGATTGATTATTCGTAAAAAGCCTAAAGGACATGGCACGAAAGCTTATATTGAGGGACCAAGCTTATCAGCTGAGGCCAAAGTAATCGTACTAGAAGATGTCGTGACGACAGGCAAATCTGCTCTGCAAGCTGTCGAAAGATTACAAGAGGCTGGCTATCAAGTAACCAAAATTGTTTCTTTGGTAGATAGAAAGCAAGGAGGCGCAGAGCTTTATCAATCTCAGGGGTTAAAATTTGAAACCTTATTTGACATTGCAGACATTCAAAGACATGCATCTTAAAGTTAGTTTTTTTTTCGTAACGTTCTATGCTGGAGCGATCGGTTAGGGTTGAGATGGTATCTTAAATCACTATTCTATCTATACTCATGAATACTTTTTCCTCACGCCGTTTCCAACAGATAAATTGGTCGGCAACTATTATGTTTGCTTTAGGCTTCTGGCTTAGTGGCAGTCTAGTTTTTGATTGCTTGGTAATTCCTGGATTACTAACCAGTGGCATGATGAATCAAACCGGGTTTGCCAGTGCTGGATATACCATTTTTGGCACTTTTAATCATGTTGAGCTAGTTTGTGCAGCTTTAGTTCTCGCAGGTAGTTTGGTCTGGAATTACAGTAGTAATTTGGGGCAATTGAAAGTTGATCGCTCTATCTTGTTTGCTGGTATTCTACTGGCGATCGCAATTATCTATACTTATTTCTTGACTCCTCAGATGAGTGCTTGGGGAATGTCTTTAACTGGCTCCGAATCTTTGGAGCAGATGGCAATGCCCATGAAAACTATGCATGTCGCTTATTGGGCATTGGAAGTAACGAAACTAACAGTTGCAGCTACTCTTTTGAGCAAATTTTATCGTAGTTCTTGTAGCTTAGTGTCATAAGCCCGTTACTAACTTTTTTGGCGATTTTGGGAATTCTAAGGCAAATAAACTTTTGATAAAGTTAGGAGCTCATTCCCTTTAAAACTATGAATCCGATTAGAGTTTTAACGATCGCCAAAAATAGTTTTCAAGAAGTCATCCGCGATCGCATTTTATATTTCATTGGCTTTTTTGCTCTGCTGCTGATTTTGGCGCAAAGAATTATCCCACAAATTGCTGCAGGTACGGACGAAAAGATTCTCTTAGATTTTGGGATTGGTGCGATCGCGATTTTAACCGTCGTAATCGCAATCTTCGTTGGCACAGCATTAATCAACAAAGAAATCGAAAAGCGCACTTTACTAATGCTAATTCCCAAACCCATTAGTAGATCCGAACTAATTGTCGGCAAACATTTAGGTCTTTTGGCAGTTTTGGCCATCACCGTCTCAATTATGATGGTTCTGTATCTGGGCATGCTTCAAGCTTCTGGCATTAGTTACCCCGTAACAGCCCTCATCATTTCTGCGGTATATCTCTTAATCGAATTAGCCTTAATCATTGCTGTCGCGATCGCCTTTGGTGTTTTCACCAGTTCCATACTGGCAACCTTACTTAGCTTTGGTGTCTATTTAATGGGACATTTTAGTCAAGACTTAGTTGAGTTAGGCAAACTAAGTGAAAATCCCGGCATAGAGCGTTTGACTACTAGCCTTTATCTAGTTTTACCCGATTTATCGCGATTGGACTTAAAAAATGAAGCAGTATACGGATTATTGCCTAGTAGCGGCGATTTACTAGCTCATGCTATTTATGGAATTCTCTATACAATTCTCTTATTAGTAGTTGCAATAACTGTGTTTTCCCAAAAGGAATTCTAATTTCCCGATTTCTAGTAATTTAAACTCAGTTAGTTCTCGCCATTTTCACTTATTTTTAATAAGATTGTGGAATGTTTACAAAAAATTCATAAACGTGAACTTCTGTAGATCAATACTATAAAACCAGAGTATCTTACTAGATATCAGCCAAATCCTATTCGGTAATTGGGAACCGATACTTTGTCTATGTCCAATCGTTCGGGATTGATTTTACAACAAGAAAACAAGACTACCACAACAAGCAAGGTTAAACTGCTGATTGTGACAGATGACTTTGTGGGAACAGAGGAAATTATTAAAACTTTAAACAGTATGACAGTCGATATTCTCTATGAGACTGTCATTTCTCATCGATTTCCTCCGCAATTATTTCAATATGACTATGATGTAATCATTTATAACTATAGCTTATGCTCCGATACCCCCAAGATGCTGTCCCCTTTAGAGAAAATCGAGGGTTGGTATCAGTTTCCAAGGAAAATTCCCTTAATATTAATTACAGAAACTTTAGGAGATGAGATGGCGATCGCCTGTATCCAATCAGGAATTGATGGCTATATTTTGCGTCATAAGATATCTCAATTACCAAAAACGCTCGAAAAAGTCTTAATATCGGCAAATAGCGATCACAATAATCCACAATATAATCAAGTCATACAACTGAAAAAGCGTTTAGCAATTCTAAAAGCAGAAAACGAACAATTACAAGAACTGGTAGAAAATAAAGAACAATATTTTTCCCACTTAAACCATGAATTACGAAGCCCGATCGCGGCGATCTTGGGCTTTGCTCGTATGTTAAAAGATGAAATTTATGGTTCTTTAAACCCGAAGCAGATGCAATATGTTAGTGCGGCCTTAACTACAGGGGAACATCTTTTGGATTTGGTGAATGATTATCTTGATATTGCCAAAATTAATGCCAATCGAGAAGAGCTATATTGTGAAAATCTACCAGTAGAGGATATTTGTCAGGCGGCTCTAGCTATCGTACAAGAGAAAGCTCGAAGCAAAGGATTGGATTTAATCCTGAATCTGGGAGAAGATATCGATTTTTGTTTCGCGGATAAGCTGCGTCTCAAGCAAATATTGGTTAATTTATTAACCAATGCCGTAAAATTCACCGAATCAGGCTCGGTCACGTTGCAAGTAAGATCAGAGCAGAAAATGCTTAATTTTTCGGTTATTGATACGGGAATTGGCATTTCCCAAGAGGATTGCCAAAAACTATTTCAACCTTTCCAGCAGGTCAGTAACAGCTCTAATCGTCGGCATAAAGGCACAGGTTTAGGCTTAGCCTTATCAAAGAAACTAGCCCAACTTCATGGAGGAGATATTGTTCTCACTTCTAAGATTGGTGATGGTAGTTGTTTCTCTGTTTTGATTCCACGTAAATGAGTATTTGGGTAGAAATTATCTAGATTTGATGTGGGGAATTGGGGAGATAGGGAGATAGGGAATTTTTTTCTTGCATTGTATAATTGTTGGGCTTGATAACCAATTATATATGCAATATGATATCTGTTAGCGATCGCTTAAAGACTATTCAACAAGATTCGGGCTGTGCTTTTATTCCCTTCATTACGGCTGGAGACCCTGATTTGTCAACAACGGCTAAAGCATTGCAGGTTTTGGCAGATAATGGTGCAGACGCGATCGAGCTGGGAGTTCCCTATTCTGATCCCCTCGCAGATGGCCCCACAATTCAAGCCGCAGCAACCAGAGCTTTACAGAAAGGTGTGACATTAGAAGATGTTTTAGAACTTGTTAAGCAATTTAGAGCTAAAGCCGAAATTCCCATTATTCTTTTTACCTATTACAATCCGATTTATTACCGAGGTGCGGAAAATTTTCTGCAACAGATCAAAGACGCCGGAGTTAAAGGTTTAGTTATTCCAGATCTTCCTCTAGAAGAGTCTTCTAGTCTCTTGGAATTGGCAACTAAAATGGGGATTGAAGTAACTTTACTCGTTGCGCCGACGAGCTCTCAGGAGAGAATTGTCGCGATCGCGGAAAAATCCCAAGGCTTTATCTATCTCGTTTCTGTTACTGGGGTCACAGGCATGCGCACCGAAATGGGAACCCGAGTTAAAGATTTATTAGTCCAGTTACGGACTGTTACAGATAAACCAATTGGGGTCGGATTTGGCATTTCTGCTCCTGAACAAGCCCGGCAAGTCAAAGAATGGGGAGCTGATGCAGCTATTGTCGGCAGTGCGCTAGTAAAACGTCTTGCTCAAGGATCACCAGAAGAAGGGCTCAAAGCTATTGGTGAATTTGCGCAAAGTATTAAACAAGCCATTAATCATTGAACATTGAACATTGAACATTAACCATTGATCATTGACCATTAATCATTAACTATCACATTTGCTTTTTCCCCAGTTATCGCTCCCTAGTGTAAATCGACACAACTCAGGAAAAAATAAAAATTATGAATTTCTATTGAGATTATCTTGATGAGTAAAATTCTACGGAGAGGGGGGGATTCGAACCCCCGATAGAGTTAACCCCTATAACTCCTTAGCAGGGAGCCGCTTTCAACCACTCAGCCACCTCTCCAAGTCAATGACCGTATCCTATGATAGCAGATGAACCAAATTTGTAAACAAAAAATTTTGAGCAATCTTGCAACCTAATTAAGTTCAATTACAAGGGACTTGGGGAGTAATTATCTCCCTAAATCCCCATCCTTTCAGGTATATGTTTTTAAGATTTTTGATTTTTGTAGGGCAGAGGGAGCGGAGGAGCAATGGTAATTTACTCTTCAATTCTGCTTGCCGACTTTCTAGGGGGAAAAGCGAGTAAAGTTAGATGGCCCACTAAAATTAGGATATCTCTTTCCAAACCTGCAACCTTTTTGGCATTTTCTAAAAATCCAGGTAGTTGCACTGTCACGATCGCTCCTGCAATTATAAATAATAAAATCCAATTACTTGCTTTCCAAAAACGACCAAACAAAAGTGCCACGCTCGCAACCACTTCGGCAATTCCTGTAATGGGGCCTAGGAAACCAGGCAGCCCAAATCCGACAAATTTTTCCGTTGCCATTGACCAAAAAATTGCTTTTGGTAGTCCATGATAGAGAAAGATTGCGACTAGAGATAAGCGTAAAATTAAGAGCGCATAATTTTGAAAATTTGATTGAGATTTAGTTGTTTTAGATAAAGTAGTAGTCATGGTTGAATCTCCTTGTGATATTAAGTAATGAATTTAGGGTTTCAAAGCCTTATTTTTTAGAGCTGACTTCTGACTAAGGGTAGTCAAAATAAATCGCATGGCGCGATCGCGGAAAATATAGGTATAAAGCCAGGTCATCAGAATCATTAGACGATTGTGCCAGTTAGGGAAATAAACTAAATGAACTGCTAGCCAGAAAAACCAAGGAAAAAAGCCTCTCAGCTTGATGCCCCCAATTTTGCCAACTCCTGAATAACAGCCAATAATCGCCAGTCTTCCTTTGTTGAAATAGCGAAAAGGAGCAACAGGTTTTCCTTGAATAATTTTTTCAATCGCCTTCGCAACATAAACCCCTTGCTGCAAAGCTTCTGGTGCAACACCAGATAAATTTTGATTATCCGAATCTACATGAGCCAGATCGCCAATGGCAAAAACTTCTGGATACGCAGCTAATTGCAAAGTTGGCGAAACCATAATTTTCCCTTTGTCCCCTGTCTGAGGAAAGGGAAAGCTTTTAGGAATTGCACCCTCGACTCCGGCCGCCCAGATAACAGTAGCAGCCGCAAAATAACTACCATCATCAAGTTCAAAACCTTGGTCGGAAACTGTCTTCACTTTGGATTGCAACATAACCTTGACTCCCAAACGACGCAGTTTTTTCACTGTATATTCGCCTAAAGAGTTGGGAAATTCCGCAAATAGGCGATCGCCAGAATGAACCAAGATAATTGTCACTTCCTGAGAATTCAGTCTCGGATAATCTTTGCGCAAAGCATCATTGACTAACTCGACCAACGAACCTGCTAATTCGATTCCTGTGGCACCTCCTCCTACAATAGCTATCGTTAATAACTTTTGGCGTTGGGCAAAATCCAACTCTCTTTCCCCTTGTTCAAAGCAACTTAGAAGATGATTCCGTAGAGTAATAGCTTGAACTAGAGTTTTTAGCGGAAAAGCATGATTGTTTGCCGAGTCAATCCCAAAAAATTGGCTACGACTCCCTGTTGCTAAGACTAAATAGTCATAGGTAAGAGTTTCCTCCTCAAGTTGGACTATTTTGGCGGCGAAATCAATTGCCCGAACTTCCCCAGGAAAAAAACTGATATTAGGTGATTTACGCAGCAGAGTCCGAATTGGCACTGCCACTTGTTCAGGAGCTAACTGAGCAGTCACAACTTGATAGAGTAAAGGGATAAAACTGTGATAATTATGGCGATCTATTAAAATCACTTCCACTGCTTTATGGGCTAGGGATTGGGCTGCTTGTAAACCACCAAACCCGGCCCCGACAATCACAACACGATTATATTGTTTATGTTGTTTCATAGTTGGAAATAGCCATTCATAATAGGGCTGCCTTGAGGCTGTTTGGTATCAGCTTCCGGCTCGATAGTGATCACAATAGAATTAGCATCTTTTAAAGCATTATTGGATAATTCCAGATGCACGATTCCTTGCTCATTAGGAATAAAATTAGCACAACCAGTTGTTTTATCTGGGGATACTGCCCAGAGACGATATACTTTTGTTCCCGACAAAGGTGCCAAATTCTGTAGCGCTAGAACAGCTTTCTTTTCTTGATTGGCAATAAACAAACTTCCCGATGCTTTTGGTAATTTCTCTAATCCTTGAAGGGAAACTAAACGATTATGAGGTTGACGTAGTAGACTAATTAATTCTTGTTGTTGTTGTAATTGATTATGATTGTTTGCAATCTTTTGTCGTAAACCATAATTATTTATTCCCAGTAATAAGCCACTAAATGCTGTAATTCCTGTGATAATCCAAGCTAAAGAATTAAATTTTAATTTTTTAGGATCTTTTGGTTGATTATGATAATTAACTTGGTGACAAATTTTACTACGTAAATCAGAGCTAGGAATATCCTGCGGTAAACTATAGGGCATCAAAGTCAATGTTGTTTCCAATTCATTAATTTGCTGCTTGAGTTTAGGATTCGCGGCTAATTGTTTATTAAGCCAAGCCAATTCTTGCTCCTCAAGATTTCCGAGAACATAGCCTGCCAAAAGTTCTTCTAAATTGTAAGATTCATAATTATTGGACATTTTTTAATTAACTAAATTTTGTAAATTTTTTCGGAGTTTAATTAATCCTCGGCGACTATGAGTTTTAACAGTGCCCAAAGGGATGTTTAATCTCTCGGCAATTTCTGATTGACTCAGTCCTTCGTAATAAGATAATTCTAAAATTTGTCGTTGATTATCAGATAAATAGGCTAAGGCATTCTTCACTTGAATTTCTCGCTCTTGTGTGGAGGCAATCTCTAGGGGATTTGCTTTATTTTCTTTGCCAATTAAATCTTTCATCTTGCCAAGATTCTGTAATAAATTGCCTTGAGAACGTTTAGAACGGATTTTGTCTATGGTTCTTGATCTGGTGAGCATCATCAGATAGGTATAAAAAGAACCACGTTCTGGGTTATATTTCGGCTTTTCCTGAAGAGAAAGAAAAATTTCTTGGGTAAGATCTTCTGCTTCGGAACTATTGTTTAACATCCGATAGATTAAACGGTAAACTAATAATCCGTAGCGATCATATAAGATTCCCAAAGCAGAACTATCACCTCTAATAAAGTTGGCAAAAATTGCTTCATCTGTTGCTTTTTCTCCCTCAGTATGGTTCACCTGAAATAAATCACGCTCTGTTTTTGTCACATTCTTATGAGATGGATTAATAATTGCTCTGTAAAAAGCACTACTAGAATTAGATACGGACTAACTGCAAATTCGGATTCAACTTTTAGCAAAATTATTCAAGCATTTCATACACGACTTGACAAAATCTAGTGACCACTGACGAAATTATGAGACGCTTACCTCAAATAATAGTGGTAGATAACCGCTCGGAATTCAACAGTACTTATTTGGAGACTTTACTCACCACTTTTGAGATTACCAAAAAGCAAAGACCTCCAGCTCAAGCTAGATTTTGCTCAGTTTGTGAACGACTTTAAAGAAAAAAACATTCCGCTTTTATCCGACGTATCAAGGGTTTGCAATATTTCTGGAAGCATTAATTTCTTGGAAGTCCCTAATCAAAAGTATCTATAGATTGCTCAGACAATAAGAAAATTGTCACCCTCACATAAATTTTGTAGTATTTATGTTTTAAATTGTTATTTAATATCTTTTTAGATCATGAATAAAATAATTGCTCAAAAACAAGCGAAAAAATCTTTGTTGCTAGTTGTTCCAGCATCTAGCATTGGCGTGACAATGGCAACAATAATTGCTCCAAATTTGATCGGCCAAACAATATTTACGATAATTAAAATTTGGATTGTTTTAATTCCTTTACTTTGGGTAATAAAAGTAGAGAAAAAATATTTAAGACTGCCATCAATAACTCATAAACAAATTAATTCTGGAGTTATTCTCGGATTAATCATGTTTAGCGCGATCGCAGTTAGTTATCTTCTTGTCGGTCAAAGTTTAATTGATGTATCTGCAATTCGTACTCAAGCGACAAGTGTCGGAATTGTTAATGTGGGAATTTATCTAGCGGGTTGTGCTTATTGGAGTTTTATCAATTCTTTTTTGGAAGAATGTATTTGGCGAGGTTTTGTTTATCGTCAATGTCGAATCTTAATTCCCGGCTTGGGTGCCATTCTCTTCTCTGGGTTGTTTTTCACTTTGCACCACATAATTGCTTTAGCTTTTTATACTCAAAATTGGTTAATTACTCTTTTAGGTTCCCTTGGAGTTTTAATCGCAGGAATTATTTGGTCTGTTGCCTATCGCAAGTTTGGATTGTGGTCTTGTTATATCAGTCATATTTTGGCTGATCTTGCGATCGCAGTAGTAGGATGGCACCTTTTATTTACCTAATTAGAGAAACCAAACATTAAAGCTAAAGTCATCGATTTTTCTCGGATAAGTGAATTAGCAAAGTTCACTTTAATTTTCCAACAATCTGATTCTCAAGTAGAGTTTCCCTAGTTAATAAATCCTGAACTGTCACCCGTAAACAACATTGTTCATCTACAGAAAATAGTAACTCTATGCGATCGCGACCCGGATTTCCTGGCGGATCTAACTTGGCAATTGTTCTCGCTCCATCTTGATCATTCAAAGGTTTCACATTTTTCATCTGCTCACCTAAAGAACGAGTCACCAAGCGATCGCCATCAAAATAAACTTCTCTGCCCAATGACTCGGTTGCTAATTCACCTAAAATCAACTCAATACTAGGTTGATTCTTCACCGATGCTCCCAAAACTAACTTCACAGGTTGTGGCATGGGATAAGGTTGTCCAGTTTTAATAATCGAATGCCAATTGTGCTTTTTGTCTCGACGATCCCAGTAACGAATCCCATAGTCATGATACAAAAAGTCCTTAACTTCAGTACCTTGGGAAACTTGCAGAGCTCCTTCCGCGATCGCAGTCAATGGGCGATCGCAACGAATCTTATCCTGGTCAAAATAATTTCCTACCCAAGTCTGTACCGCTGGAATTTGCACTGACCCACCAACCAACAATACCTGATCAATTTCCTCAACCTCAATTTCATTGCGTCTCGCTTGCTGCAAAACCTGAACCATCAACTCATCAAGCTTGGAAAAAAACTCTTGTTCTTCCAGAATTGCCTCAAAACCAGGTCGATCTAGCGCCAAGGCATAACTTTCTAAGGTTTCATCATTAAAATAGACTTCTGTAGCCGATTCTTGAGCCGATAACTGAATTTTCAGTCTTTCTGCCAATCTGGTCGTGATCGCAGATTTTGCTAACCCTTGATTGGCAGCAAAATAATCCACTAACCAATTATCGATATCAGAACCGCCCAAATTTTGACCTGCTTTGGCAATTACCTTGGCTGTTTGCTTTTTCTGAGCTGTATTTTTCCCGAGGTTCTTTTCTCCCCATTTCAAGATATAACCCTGGTTAGAGCTTGTATTCTCCGATAATTGAATTAAAGAAATATCCAGCGTTCCGCCGCCAAAATCTACTACCAACAACAAACCCTGATCCCCTGCTCCATAACCTAAAGCTGCGGCGGTGGGTTCATCTAAAATTCGTACCTGCTCAATCGCCAGAGATTGACAAATGTCCGTTAGCCACAAACGATAGGTGTCAAAACTATCGACGGGAACTGTCACTACCAAAGACTCTAGATTACCGTCCGCATCAGTTTGAGATTGATTAATTAATTCCCGAAGAAACCATTCGCCTATTTGCTCAAAAGTAATCTCAGTTTCGTCTAATTGGGGCAAAAAACCTTGGATATCGGCACCAATGCCCCGTTTAAAATTACGAAAGAATCGATTATTGGTAGCTAAATCTAATCCGCGATCGCGTACTTGCTGTCCAATCATAATCTCTGGAGACTGAGCATCTTTGACATAAACCAAGCTGGGAATCACAGGTGGTAAATTGGGGATTTTTTGAGAAAAACGAGGTAAAGCGATAGTTTCTGGGGTTTTGGTAATGTTATTCCAGCGAGTAATTACCGTGTTACTCGTACCAAAATCAATCGCATAAGAATTAGTTGAATTGAGATTATCTACCATGAAGCAATTATAAATAGAGAGTAGAGTATTCTAATCGCTACCCTTTTAGAATAATATTAAGTTTAGTAAACTTAATATTTTTGTGTCTTTCTATGGCAGAACTAAGCTGGCTGACATCTAGTCACTGGATTATGTTGGGATTATTAATCGGGTTTGCGATCGCCCATAGTGGACTAGCAGCTTTGCGTCCCTGGGGTGAAAGTAAGATTGGGGCCAGACTATATCGTGTTTTATTTGCCTTGGTTAGCATTCCCTTTGCGACGATTTTAATTATTTATTTCTTTAATCATCGTTACGATGGCCTTCTGTTATGGCAAGTCAGAGGAATAGTTGGGATCAAATCCTTTGTCTGGACTCTCTCTCTCATTTCTTTTATTTTCCTCTACCCAGCAACTTTTAATTTGTTGGAAATTGCCGCAGTCCAAAAACCTCAAGTTCATCTCTATGAAACAGGAATTATCCGCATTTCTCGGCATCCTCAAATGGTGGGACAAGTTATTTGGTGCATAGCTCATACTTTGTGGATTGGTACCAGTTTTACTGTGGTAACTTCTATCGGTCTAATTGCTCATCATCTCTTTGCTGTTTGGCATGGCGATCGCAGATTACAACAAAAATATGGAGCAGCTTTTACAAAAGTTAAACAAAGAACTTCTGTGATCCCTTTTGTGGCAATTATTGATGGCAGACAAACTTTGAAATGGCAGGAATTTGTCAAGCCAGCTTATGCAGGAGTTTTGGCCTTTGTGTTTCTTTTCTGGTGGGGACATCCTTGGTTAATGCGTATAACTAGCGAAGTATCATGGTAGCTTAAACATATATAAAATTTTTTTCATTGATCCCCTTCGGGATATAGCATAATTCACAATATATAAAACATGTCCTTTAATAAATCTGATCCTATGTTTCACATAGTCAGCGAAAAAACATTTAAAAAAGAAGTCCTGGACTCTAAACAGTCTGTTTTAGTCCATTTTTCTGCTCCTTGGTGTGGTTTGTGTCGGATGATTAATCCTATGCTCAATCAAATACAAGTAAAGCAAAAAATACCGATGAGAATAGTAATGATTAATGCTGATGAAAACTTGCGACTAGCTAATACCTATCGCTTGAAAACTCTGCCGACTTTATTACTTTTTGAAAATGGTCGTATTGTAGAAAGGCTTGATGATTTTAGCCGTCGAGAGGGAATTTTTTCCACTCTCGAAAAAATGATGCTCCAAAGCAAGGTTTGTTAAATAGGGAAATTAGTTTTTCCAACTAACTAATTCTAAGATCTGTAGCTCTTAAAGAGTTACAGATTTTTTTTGCCTATCTAAGAGTTTACTGATATAATTCTCCTGCCTTCATAAGCTGAGCGCCCAGAGCTAATAGCTAATCAAAACTTTGAATAATAATAAACCGACTATGGCATCTTCAGAGAAAAAAATTGGTATTGCCGTTATTGGAACAGGTTTCGGAAAAAAAATTCATATCCCAGGCTTTCAACATCATCCCCGCACTGAAGTTGTAGCGGTCTATAATCGCGATCTGGGAACAGCTAAGGCGATCGCAGATTCTAATAAGATACTCTATGCCTACAATAATTTAGACAAGATTCTGGCTCTTCCAGAAGTAGATGCTGTAAGTATCTCAACGCCGCCGTTTTTGCATTATGAAATGGCTCAGGCAGCTTTAGAAGCGGGGAAACATTTGTTATTGGAAAAACCAATGGCTATGAATGTCGAAGAAGTGAGAAAACTTCACCGACTAGCAGAGGCAAAAGGTTTGGTCGCGATCGCAGATTTTGAATTTCGCTTTGTTCCCGCTTGGCAACTTCTAGCAGAATATTTGCAGCAGGGATATGTTGGGCAAACTAGATTAATCAAAATTGATTGGATTGTTACCAGTCGTGCCGATCCTGCTAGACCTTGGAACTGGTACGCTCGCAAAGATCGTGGTGGTGGAGCTTTAGGGGCAGTCGGTTCCCATGCTTTTGATTATATTAGTTGGCTCTTTGGTGATATCAAACGCTTATCTGCTAATTTAACCTGCGCCATTCCTGAACGACCCGATCCTCAAGATGGCAATATTCTAAAACCAGTAGATGCAGATGATACTTGTTTAATTATGATGGAATTATCTGATGGAACACCTTGTCAGTTATCTATCAGTTCTGTTACCTACAATGGTAGAGGTCATTGGGTTGAAGTTTATGGAGACAAAGGAACTTTGGTTTTAGGTAGCGATAATCTCAAGGACTATGTTCATGGCTTTAAGCTTTTGGCTGCACCAGCAGGAAAAACGCTTACGGCAGTCGAAATCCCTAAGCGTTTAGCTTTTTCCCAATTGTTTAGTGATGGTCGTTTAGCGCCTTTTGTAAGGATAATCGATCGCTTGGTGGAATCTATCGATCAAGGAAAATCGGTTACTCCCTCATTAAAAGAAGGTATCTATTCACAATTACTGATGGATTTGTCTCATCAATCCCACAATAGTCGTCGCTGGGTTGATGTTCCTGCTGCTACGCGGAAGTAATAAGTAATGAGTCTTGATTTCTAGGCTTTTTGATTATTCATAACAGTTAGCTTATTTACTCCCTCGTCTACTAGAAATTATATTAAATAGCGCTAATTAATAACAATAATGAAAACTATTAAAATATTTTTAGCTTCTTCCTCAGAATTGAAAGCTGATCGAGAACAGTTTGAAATTTTTATTAGCAGAGAAAATAAAAAATATGTCAAAGATAAGATCTTTCTTGAATTAATACTTTGGGAAGACTTTCTTGATGCTATGTCCCAAACTCGCTTACAGGACGAATATAACAAAGCAATTATGAATTGCGATGTTTTTGTTAGTCTTTTTTATACTAAAGTGGGTAAATATACCGCAGAAGAATTTGAAAAAGCTTTTAAAACTTTTCAAGATAATAACAAACCTTTGATATATACCTACTTTAAGGATGCAGCAATTAATACGGGTAGTATTACTTCTAATATAATGAGTTTGCTCAAATTCAAAGAAAAACTCAAAGAATTAGGGCATTTCCAGACTAACTATACAGATATTAACGATCTGAAATTTCAGTTTAACAATCAAATAACAAAATTTTTACCTAAACTGACAGGTATTTCTCCTAGTAAAATTCAGCAAAATAGTGACCAAATAAATCAAGCTGCTCCCAAAACAGTACAAAATTTTTATGGCAATGTGGGATCTGCGACAGGAAATGTTGAAGGCGATCAGAATATAAAGAATATAAACAAGAGAAGCGATCGCAATATAAGCATTGGACAAGGTAATTACAACGAAAATATTCAAGGCGACTATATAGATCAGAGCCGAACCCAAAATATATCTGGTGGAACTATCAATGCTAGTGGTGCCGGAGCTTTTAGTTTAGGCGACAATTATGGAACTATAGTCAATAATCTTAATCAAGTTTCTGATTTCGATAATTCTGAAAAAAACGAACTTAAACAATTATTGATTCAGCTACAAACTACTATCAACCAAGAATATTTAGACAGTGAAGAAAAATCTGAATTTAGAGAAGAAATTCAAATAATATTAAAAGCATTACCCAAATCGAACAATAGTTCTATGAAGAAGAAAGCTAAGAAATCGATGATAATGTTACGAGGACTTGCTGCTGGTTTATCTCCTACTTCAGAAACCGTCAA
>JBCCYD010000098.1:0-16288 GCA_039190385.1 Cyanobacteria bacterium P01_F01_bin.143
ATACTGGAAAACTCAGCGCCATATCCTCCAAAGGTCTTTCTTGATTCATCTCTAACCTTAGATTTCTTTCTTCATCAGCTTCTGAAGATAAACAACATTATTTCTGTATCCTTAGCTACATTCCTAATTTGGAATTGCTGTGATTAAGAGCTTTGCATCCAAGGAGACAGAGAAGGTTTTCAAACGAAAATTTTCTCGAAAATTACCTCAAGATATTCAACGAAATGCGAGAAGAAAGCTAGAAGTTTTAGATGCGGCCGAAACGTTACAGGATTTATATATTCCCCCATCTAATCGTTTGGAAAAACTTTCAGGAGATCGAAAAAATCAGTACAGTATCCGAATTAATAATCAGTGGCGGATCTGTTTTGTCTGGAAAAATAGTAATGCCTATAATGTAGAAATAGTCGATTATCACTAATTGCCGCTCACCAATCATGACTGAACAAGAGTTATTAGCTCCCATTCATCCTGGGGAAATTCTTCTAGAGGAATTCCTTAAACCAATGAATATTAGCCACAAACGTTTGGCACAAGATCTGAATGTAACAATAGAGCAAATTCAAAAAATCATTGATGAAGAGCAAGGAATTACTGCTGATATTGCTTTGAGACTTTCTCGCTATTTTGGTATGTCTGAAAGGTTTTGGATGAATCTTCAAACCAGATACGATATCGAAGTAGAAAAAGATCGGCTTAGAGAAAGTTTGGAGAAAGAAGTAAAAGTCTATGCTTCTTCAGAACCTTTATGAGGTCCAGTTTTGAAATAAGTTGAAGCGATCGCACAAATATTAGTTCTGTGGCATGAATGATCGATTTAAATATGGTCCCCAGAACACGGAGCTGGGCAAGCACAGATGAACGCAGATAGAGTAACGCATCAGTTCCATCGCGATCGCAACGGGATAAAGATTAATAAACGGTGATCGCGATTGTGGAAAATTAAAAATCTGCGATCGCGTAGATATTAGTTTTGTGACATAAATGATCGATTTGAATATGGTCCACAGATAAACACAGATGAACACAGATAGGGTAATGCATTAGTTCCATTGCGATCGCAATAAGAGAAAGATTAATAAACGGCGATCGCGGCAATATCGAAAAACCAATATTTGTGTTTTAAGTCTGTATTTATATAGTATTATAAACTTAGATAAAAGCTATTAATCTATATTTTATGAAAGCTAAGGAAGTTCTCAGAAGATATGCCGATGGAGAGAGAAACTTTCGTGGTGTTAATCTTCGGGGATGTTCTTTTAAAGACAAAGATCTTTCGGGCGCAGATTTTAGCGAAGCAGATATTCGCCGTGCAAATTTTACGAACGCCAAACTGCGAGGCACAAATTTTTCGGGAGCTAAAGCTGGTTTGCAACGACGTTGGGTGATCGCGTTGATGATAGTTGCTTGGTTGATGGCAATTATTTCTGAGTTATTCTATACAATTTCTTTAGCAGGTCTTTTGTATGTGTTGTCGGAAGATGCGGAGTTGAATAGTAGTGGGAAAATAATCAATATTCTTGTTCTATCAGTTATTCATCTAATTTTTTTCTATTTTACTATCCGTAGAGGTTTAGTTGCTGGTATAAGTTCTTTTGCTGTCGCTGGAGCTATCGCTGTTTCTGGAGCTATCACTATCGCTGGAGCTTTCGCTGGAGCTGGAGCTTTCGCTGTCGCGATCACTGTCGCTGTCGCTGGATCTATCGCTGTCGCTGGAGCTGTCGCGGTCACTGTCGCTTTAGCTTTCGCTATCGCTGTCGCGGCCACTGTCACTGGAGTTTTCGCGGTCACTGTCGCTGCCGCTTTAGCTTTCGCTGTCACTATCGCTAGAGTTTTCGCTGTCGCTGTCACTGTCGCTGTCACTGTCGCTATTGCTTTTGTATTATTATCAGCTTATGTTAGTTGGAGAGCTCTCAAGGGTGATGAGCGAGATGCTTGGATTCGTAGTTTTGCCATTGCTTTTGCAGCTATTGGGGGCACAAGTTTTCGTGGGGCAGATTTAACCGATACAAATTTCACTGGAGCTAAACTTAAAAGTACTGATTTACGAGACGCAATATTAATCTGTACTCGTTGGCGTGATGTCAAAAAACTAGATTGTGTTCGCCCTGGAAATAGTTATTTAAATAATCAGCAAGTACAGCAATTAGTAATTACAAGGAATGGACAAAACCAAGATTTTTCTCAGTTAATTAATCTAAGAGGTATTAATTTAGCAGGAGCAAACCTGATTGATGCTAATTTTCAAGGCTCAGATTTAAGCCAAGCTAATTTACAACAAGCAAACTTAACTGACGCAAATTTAATGGGCGCTAATCTCAATTTTGTCAATTTACAAAATGCTAATTTATCTAGAGCGAAATTAGTTCAAACTCAACTTAGTGCTTCAGACTTAAAAAGTGCAACTCTTACTGGAGCTTGCATTGAAGATTGGGGAATCAGCAATAGTACAAAGCTAGAAAAAATTAATTGTGATTATATTTTTCTGAAACTTCCCACAGAACACGATCGCGATCCACAACGTCGTCCATCTGATTCTAAGAGAAACTTTCAACCGGGTGAGTTTATCAAATTAACTCAAAAAATAGCCAATACTGTTGATTTGATTTTTAATGATGGAATTGATTGGCAAGTATTTATCGAAACTTTTCAAGGACTGCGTGTAGAAAGTAAGACAGGAGAATTACCAGTAGTCCAAACTATAGAAAATAAAGGAGATGGCGCTTTTGTTATTCGGGTCAAAGTGCCAGAAGATGTTGATGAAGGGAAATATGAAAGAAAATTTTGGCAGCAATATCAACCTTTACTACAAGCAAAAGATGAACAAATAGCCTTATTATCGAAACAAACAGAATCTTATCATAAACAAATAGAACATATACGCCAAGAAAATACTAAATTATTAGAAATTATTGGAACAATGGTAGAAAAAGAAACCTCAAAAGTTAATATGACTTTTAATGGTCCCGTACAAACAACTACTGGCAATGTTGAAGGGAATCAAGATATTGACTAAGCTTTGAATTGTAGATTGGGTTGCATGGAGTAAAACTCAACATTTGCAGGAGTTTTGTCAGTCAATCAGCGTAAAAAATCTTCTTATTTCGTAATTCCAAAATGTTCACCTAAGAACATTTCTTGTGGCCTTAAAACGCCTTCTATGAAGTATATTAGCCAGAATTAGAGGCGCCGCTCATTTTGAAAAAATATTTTTATCAAAGCAATTTCAGGCGATTAAGAGGCATACCTGTGTCGCTAATGACCCCATTTGAAATCTAAAAATGTTCATGTAAGAACATTTTGAAAACCAAGAAATAACTACCCAAACACAATTATTTACCAATATTTCCTACTTCCCCATAACATAATATTTAAGTCTAAATACTGATCGGAAGATGAATAATTTGATTTTGGTATTCATTGTCCAAAGATACCTCAGCTAACAAAATCAATTCCTCAAGATTTTCACCCATACTTAACTTGGGGTTGAGAATAAAAATTCCTGGTACAGAATTCCCTTCGGCAATATGATCAGCTAAGTGAACAGGCATAGATGTTCGATTATTGGTCACCAACACAAAATCATATTCTTGACACCAATTCAAAATTTGAGGATCTAAAGTTCCTTTTGATGGAGTATTCGGTTCACCCACAACCCATATCACTAAATCAGGATGATTTCGCGCCAACTGAATTTTATAGTTCGGATTGACATTTTCATCTAAAAGATATTTGAGACTCATTAACTTTTTTCTTAGATTCTCGTTCTGCTTTCAATTTTCTCAATCTGACTATAGCTGGAGAAGGGTTAAGTTGCTGCGCCTTCCATTGCTGGTGGTTCCACTCTAACCAGTCAGCAATATATTTACTAACTACCTCTTTATTGTGCAGATAATAGAGAATAGTCGCAAAAACTTGTTCCAGAGTTAGAGATGGATAGGTTTGGGCAATTTCCTCTGGGGTACAAGCGCGATGAATATAATCATAAAGAATAGTTTCTATGCCTATTCTCGTGCCTTTGACCCGGATATCATCATCACGAAAAAAGTCAAAATAATCTTCTAGTTGCATTGATTTTACTAACTCATCATAAAATAATTTTATCGTGATCGCCTATTCGACAACATATAAATACTATTGAATTCGTGATTACTACATTATAAAACTTGATAATTTTGAGATTCTTCTAAAAAGTTTTCCAGCCAATATTTTAAATAATAAGTCGCATAACAATCATCTTCGTTGTAACTGAGAATAGCATCCAACAACGAACTATCCTGCGATCGCAGCCAATCATCATACCAACAAACACATTGATCACCACCTGCCTTGGCCTCCCGCCACTTAAACCCCAACCAATTTGCCAAGGATTTTAAAGAATAACTTTCCACAGGAAGAATTACAGACTTCGTCACCCAATAATGAATATCTACACAACGATCTAACAAAGCTTTGGTTTCTCTATGAGGCGTATTGTATAAACCAGAAAGTCTTTTAATTGTATCTAACTCATAATCAGAAAAATGGAAAATCGGCGCATCAGGATAAGCCAAGACAAACTCTAAAAACTCCCGCCAAATCTTCTCCTCTTGGTCAACATCTTTAGCTAAAAAAGCATAAAATTCTTCAGTATTATTCACCCGATCCACCGCAAGTATGCCTAAAAGATAATCTAAATTGCGATCTGGTTCGGCTTCAATATCAAAATAAAATTCGATCGCGTGACTGGGAAGTTGATGATTATTCTGCAAATTATAGCTAGTTTTCAGTAAAGGCGTTTCCAATAACAGAGAACGCACTTGTTGTTGCAATTGAATAGAAATCTCTCTGCCAATCTTTTCCGACATTTGGTTTTGATTAGCTGCCGCGATCGCCTCTAAACTATCTAATCCCATGGCCAACAAAGATTCATAACGTTTCGGCGTAATCCCAGGCACTAAAGATAGATGTTTCTCAGATTTTGCATGATCATGACAAAACCGATGCCAATGGCATAAACTGCATCGCTGACGAGAAATAAAGACTTCAGGGGTTTGTTTATAAACCAACATCTCAATGCAATCATTAACGATCTGGTACATCCTAGGCAACCAATATTCTAAATTAATCTGATAATCCTTTTGGTTACGGAGAATTAAAGTGGATGTGTCGGATAATTCCCCAGTGATGGCTCCTATTATTTGCGAGTGATAGGCCGAGATTAATTTATACTCGGGTTTGGGACGACGACCTAATTTGATGTTTACAGGAAGATAAGTCCAATTACCAAAAATCGATTTTCCTGGTTGTTTAATTAATAATGTGGGGTCGGCCAGTAAGATCACATCTTCTGGAGTGAAGCTGGTATCAATAATATTGGGAACTTCGACTTCTGAATTTTCTAAACTTGTTTGCCAATCAGCAAGAGTAATCTGGAGCCTACCTCGATAGACACATTCAACTCCTTGCCTCATGAGTTCAAGGGTTTGCTGCGATCGCAATAGCCAATCTTTTTTACTGGCTTCTGGTTGCTGATAAACTAAAGCTCGCTCTTGCAGCACTGTATCTACATGATGTTTATTTTCTCGTTTGAGTTTGAGCAAGAATTCTTTGGTCGGCTCTCGATCTTGATAGGAGCCATATACTTCGAGAAAAGTACGTCGGCGACAACGCTTGTAATTTAGTAATAATTCGTCAGTTAACAGCAACATGGGGAAAGGAATTGAGAATTGAGAATTGAGAATTGGGGATTCGAGAGGATTTTTCACATATGATAAATAGGTACTATTTACTGATAAAGTGTTAACTGTTAACTGAATATGAGTGAGCGTTTAAGAATCACTATAGAGGAACAACGCCAGCAATTTCCAGGTTTGCTGAATAAAACCTATTTTAACTTTGGTGGGCAAGGAACGATGGCCAATGGATCATTAGATGCCATTATGGCAGCTCATCAATTTATGCAAAAAGCTGGGCCATTTTCTATGGAGGTTAATAGTTGGATACAAAAGCAAGTTGCTTTAACCAGAAATGCGATCGCAAATGAATTAGCAACTACGGTTGATAGGATTACTTTGACAGAAAATGTCACTGTTGGTTGTAACATTCCTCTTTGGGGCATAGATTGGCAACCAGGAGATAGTATCTTACTCACTGACTGTGAACATCATGGTATTATCGCCACCATTGACGAAATTGCCCGTCGTTTTAAGTTAAAGGTCGAATTTTGTCCCATTTTAGAAACTCTCAACCAAGGAGATCCCACAGAGGTAATCAAGAAACATTTAACTCCTCAGACCCGTTTACTGGTCATGTCCCATTTACTTTGGAATACAGGACAAGTTTTACCTCTCAAGGAAATAGTGGCCGCTTGTCACAATTACAGTCAAAGTAACCAACAAATTCAAGTTTTAGTTGATGCAGCCCAATCTGTTGGTTCATTACCTCTTAATTTACCTGATTCGGGAGTGGATTATTATGCTTTTACGGGTCACAAATGGTTATGTGGCCCAGCAGGAGTTGGCGGATTGTATATTAGTGAGGATGCTTTCAAGACACTCCATCCGACTTTTATTGGTTGGCGTAGTATTGAAACCGATCGCCGAGGGAAACCGGAAGCCTGGAAAACTAATGGCAAGAAGTTTGAAGTGGCAACTTCAGCTTTTCCTGAATATGAGGGTTTAAGAGCTGCGATCGCAATTCAGCAGCAATGGGGTGACGCGATCGCGCGATATGACAGAATTTGTCAATTGAGTAAATATCTCTGGTCTCAATTACAAGAAGTTGATGGTCTAATTTGCCTAAAAAACTCACCGCCAGAAGCAGGTTTAGTATCTTTTCAGTTTGAGAATCAAGATTGCGATCGCGTAGTAAGAAATCTGGAAAAACAAGGTTTTATGCTCAGAACTCTTGCCGATCCCTATTGCATTCGAGCCTGTGTTCATTACCTGACTTTAGAATCAGAAATTGACGATTTAGTTGCTATCTTAAAAACAATCAGTGATTAATATTCAATGACTATTGATCAATCGACTTATCCCACAAGTAAATTTATCTGTGTTTATCTTATTTCAGTTTGCTTTAAGTTTTCTCCCCAAGCCATAGTTTCTCTTGGGGGACCAGCCCCCCAAACCCTTACAAGGGTAGGTTTTTTACTTTTAGTGTAAAGTTTGATTAAAAACATTGAAAATAAAAGGGCTAGGAGAAATTTTGAGACACTCACTTGTATAAAAAAACATTTTTGTGTTGATGTTTTGCAAGAGATAAAAGTGGTTAATTAATCCTTTGTAAAAAACCTACCCCTGTGAGCCCCAGGCCCCCAGCGACATTCTGACACGTAAGTTGGAAAAATTTGGTTTTTTCGACTATGTTCCAAAGTTCTAGAAAGAAATTCTACTCTGGTCATAAAAGACTTTTTACTTCCGCGCAGCAACACTAGTAAAGCATCAACTTTGTCTTGAGGAATAAATTTTGGGAATTATCTCCCTCTGTTCCTCTGCCCCTCCGCTCCTCTGCTCCTCTGCTCCCTCTGCTTATATCAATTCCTCATTTCAACATTGACAGAATACTAGCTAGCTCCTCTATGAATCAAATTGTTATCCACGATGCTAATCGCAAACAATGGCTAAAATTTTCCCAACCTTCCCAAATAATTAGAGCCAATTGTCTTGCCGAAGTATCTTCTCGATGGCAATTGGTAAATGAGCTGGTGCAAAAAGATAATTTTTACGCAGCGGGATTTATTAGTTATGAAGCGGCGGCTGCTTTCGACGCTGCTTTAATCACCCACAAAAATACTTCTTTCCCCTTGTTGTGGTTTGGTTTATACAAGCAACCAGAAGTTATTAAATTGCCAGAAAGTTCGGCAAATTTTACTCTCGATTGGCAATCTAATGTGAGTGAAGAACATTATCATCAGGCGATCGCGAAAATAAAAAACTATATTGCCCAGGGCGATACCTATCAGGTTAATTACACCATCAAATTACTTGCTGAATTTAGAGAATCACCTTGGGAATATTTTCTCCAATTAGTCCAGGCCCAACAAGCAGATTATTCGGCCTATCTAGATCTCGAAGATTGGGCAATTTGTTCGGCTTCTCCTGAATTATTTTTCAGCCGCGATCGCGATTTAGTCACAACTCGTCCGATGAAAGGAACTGCCGCTAGAGGATACAGTTGCGATCGCGATTTAGCTCTAGCCAAATGGTTACATAATTCTGAGAAAAATCGGGCTGAAAACGTAATGATTGTCGATATGATTCGCAACGATTTAGCCAAGATAGCCGAGCTTAATAGCATTAAAGTCAATAATCTATTTCAAGTAGAAAAATACCCTACTTTATGGCAAATGACCTCAACTGTCACTGCCAAAACTCAATCTTCGATCGCAGATATTATGTCGGCAATGTTTCCTTGTGCTTCTATTACTGGCGCACCGAAATCTCGGACCATGGAAATTATTCGCGAATTAGAAACCCAACCTCGCAATATTTATACAGGAACCATCGGTGTTATTGCTCCTGAGCATCAAGCACAGTTTAATGTGGCAATTCGTACTGTAGCGATCAACAAAAAGACTAAACAAGCAGAATATGGAGTGGGAGGCGGCATAGTTTGGGATTCTCTAGGTAATCAAGAATATCAAGAATGTAAGGTAAAAGCTCAGGTCTTAACTAAAAAATATCCAGATTTTTCTTTATTAGAAACTATTCTCTGGACAGCCCATGAAGGTTATTTCTTGCTTAATTACCATTTAAAAAGATTAAAAGATTCTGCTTTGTATTTTGGTTTTGATTTGGACGAGTCTGAGATCGAGAAACAATTACAATCACTAGCAAATCCTCTAGCCGATAAACCCCATAAAGTTAGACTAATAGTCAAGAGATCAGGCCAGATTTACTGTGAAGCAATTCCTTTATGTTTATCATTATCTCAACCTGTCAAGCTATGTTTGGCGGCCAAGGCGATCGATATTGACAATCCTTTTATTTATCACAAAACTACTAATAGAGAAATTTATAATAATATTTTAAAATCCTATTCTGATTATGATGACGTAATTCTCTGGAATGAAAAACAAGAAATAACCGAAACTTGTATGGCCAATATTGTAGTTAAACTGAATGGTAAATTATTAACGCCCCCTGTAAAGTCTGGTTTATTGGCAGGAACTTTTCGCGCTTATTTACTAGCAGAAAAGAAAATAACCGAAGCAATAATTAGCAAACAAGATTTACTCCAATGTGACAATATTTATGTAATCAACTCTGTTAGAAAATGGCAGAATGCCTTATTTAATAAATATGATGTCTAGTTTTTTTGTCTTCAAACTAAATAAATAGATCTTTTTTTCTGTTCGACTCATTCACCAACATATCTGTTACACTTGTGTCACTCAATTTATTTCCTTTTCCCTCTACTTGACAATTCTTGTTTTTCCTTAACTTGTCACCAATACCCACTGACCGTTACCCATTACCCATTACCTCCCAATATTGAAACCTCCTGCAATAAAATTATCCATCCTAGATCGTTATCTTCTGACTCAACTCATAATTTTCTTTGTCTTTAGTGTTAGTTTATTTGCGTCTGTTGGAGTCACTATTGGGACAATTTCAGAATTAACATACAAAATTAACGAACATAATTTACCGATAAACATTGCTATTTTGGTCTTTATCCTGAAAATTCCTGAATATATAGCCTATGCTTTGCCAATCGGGACATTACTCACCACTTTGTTAGTTTATGGTCGTTTAAACAGCGATCGCGAGTTAATTGCTTTTCGCAGTGCTGGCATTAGTTTATATCGCATCATCGCCCCCGCGATCGCTTTTAGTATCCTGATCACAGGGATTACTTTATTCTTTAGTGAACTAGTCGTCCCAGCGGCTAATTATCAAACTACATTATTGCAAACTCCTTTTCTAGGCGAAACAGAATTTACCTTACAAAGACAAGATATTTTCTATCCAGAATATCAAAATACGAATGTAAAGAATAAACAACTAAAGAGATTATATTATGCTGAAAAATTTGATGGTCAGCAATTAATAAATATGACTATCATGACTTGGTCAGAGGATAAATTAAATCAGATTATTACAGCAAAATATGCACAATGGGATCAGGATCAAAAACTTTGGCAATTAAGAGAAGGACAACAAGAAAACTTAAGCGATAGTTTAAGCTCTACAGCAGTTAAACAATTTGATTTCCAAGAAATATCATTACCAGAAACTTTTTTTGAGTTAGTAAAAGTTCAAAGAAGTCCTGAAGAAATGAGTCTCAGACAAGCAATAACCTATTTAAACTTAATTCTTCAAACTGGTAGTCTAAAAAATATTCAGTTACTACAGGTAAGAATACAACAAAAGATGGCTTTTCCTAGTATTTGTTTAGTCTTTGCTTTAGTTGGTGCAACTTTAGGATCTGCTCGTTCGACTATTAATAAATCGCAGGGATTTGGACTGTGTGTCGCAATTGTTTTTAGCTATTATTTATTAGGATTTTTGACTAGTTCTTTGGGAGTTATTGGTTTAATATCACCTTTTATTGCCGCTTGGCTTCCTAATTTTTTAGGATTAGGAATTAGTGGCTATTTACTAAAGTCAATTAATAATTAATTATTGTCTATTTGATAGCAAGTAATTCCCAATTATCAATTAATGATAAGCTGTAATGGACGTAGATTGGGTGAAAAGAATGTCAAGGCAAAATAAGACGGGTACATTCATTGCTGGGTTGACCATTGGTAGCGCCATAGGAACTTTAATCGGTTTAGTAATTGCACCTCGCACAGGAAAAGAAACCAGAAAAGTCATTAAAAAATCCGCAGATGCTTTGCCAGAATTAGCCGAAGACTTATCGACTTCCCTTCAATTACAAGCTAATCGTCTTTCAGAAGAAGCATTGGAAAATTGGGATGAAACCTTAGCCAGACTCAAAAAGGCGATCGCCGCAGGAATAGAAGCTAGTAACCTAGAAAAATCAAGAAAAGCCAATCAAACTATTCAAACCATTGATACCAGTGCCCAACAAAACAATCATACGGTCGAAGACACATTTACCCAATCCCAAAGTGAAACCTTTCAAGATCTCAACTAATGCTCCTGACGGGGAAGTAATGAGTAATGAGTAATGAGTAATGAGTAAGAAGTAATAAGTTAATTCCCCTATGATGGATCCTTTATTTTGGTTAGAAATATCCTTGTGTTTATTCTTTATTAGCCTGATCGCCGTATTAATAGTCACGATTCCCACCTTACAACAACTCAGCAATACAGCTCGTAGTGCAGAAAAACTGCTCGATACTCTCAATCAGGAACTTCCTCCCACTCTCGAAGCCGTTCGCCTGACAGGAACCGAATTAAATCAATTGACTGAAGATCTTGATCAAGGAGTTGCTAGTGCAGCAGTAATTGTTAAACAGGTAGATAAAACAATCACCAATACCAAAGAGCAAGTTCAACAAGCTCAAACAGGCACTCGCAGAATATTTGTCGGCTTACGAGCAGCTTGGAAAACTTGGAGAACCAAAGACTCTGATTGAGAATAAGCAGGGAAATATTAAATTTTCTTAGTCTAAGAATGGCTAATCACTTTAGAATAAGTAAAGAACTGTAACAAATAATAAAAAAGTACCAAAAAATATTTATTTATTCTAAGGAGTTTAAAAAAACAAAGCGTATGCAAAAGGGTTTTTTAAAAAAAATATTAGTTAATTTCGCTGCTTGTCTTATCATTAGTACTGCCTGGTTTACCCCCGCAGCTGGTGCAGTTAATAATCCAGAATTACTCCCTGATTACGTCACCCCGGTAGTAGATCTGGCAAACTATTTGCCCAGTATTCAAGAACAAGATCTAGTTGCAGAATTAGAAGAATTTGAAGTAGAGACGGGTTGGAAAATGCGAGTTTTAACCCAATATGATCAGACTCCTGGAAGAGCAGTTATTAATTATTGGGGATTAGACGATAAGACAGTCTTATTAGTGGCCGACGGCAAAGGTGGCAATATTCTGGCTTTTAGTATTGGTGATGATGTTTATGAATTGATGCCGCGTACCTTTTGGATCGAATTGCAAACACGCTTTGGCAATATGTTTTATGTGCAAGACCACGGAGAGAATAACGCGATCGTTGATGCGATCACTGTAGTAGAGGGATGTTTATTAGCAGAAAATGGATGTAATGTTGTCCCAGGATTACCCAGAGAACAGTGGATCTTGACTTTGATCAGTTCTTTAATTGGTGGAGTAATTTTCGGATTTGCGGGAATACCTCGTGATGACAAACAAGTTTTTGCTTGGCAATGGGCTTTGATTATGTCTCCTTTGTGGGGAATTCTCTTCCTCGCTTTTGGAATTGGCCCTGTAGTTACCCGGACTTCTGATTGGTTACCCTTGTTCCGTAATGTTTTAGGCTTTATGTTAGGAGCATTAGTCGCCTATCTAACTCCTACTTTTGCCAAGTCCAGCACATCGGAAACCTAATTTACGAAATAAGGAACCAAGAATCAGGAATCAGGAAATAAGGCCCTACGCTTCTTCTTTATTAGTGTTAGGGCTTTCTACTTGTACGGAAACTTTTTCTTTTTCCTCCGTATTACCTTCCAACTGGGCATTCATTTGTACTGAATCTTCCATTTTTTGGGCTTCTCGTTTCAATTCAGTTTCAAATTCTTTGGAAGCTTCTTGGAAACTACGAAGACTTTTTCCCAGACTACGACCAATTTCTGGCAACTTCTTCGGTCCAAAAACCAGTAAAGCAATAACTGCAATTACAGCCATTTCTGGTAATCCAATGCCAAAAACGTTCATGTTCGGAAATTCCCTATTAGCTTGATATTGTCTTTAGTATTATGCCAATTATGCCAGAAAAAAACCCCGACTTGCCCAGCGACCTGCTACTGGGTCTTGCCCAGCAACTTGCTACTGGGTCTTGCCCAGCTCCTGGTTCTGGGTAAACGGGGAATAATCTTTATCGCAAATTTTCAGTATTGGACGTTGGATAAAATCTAGCCACCTAAAGTTGTCCAATCCACACTAATTCCTTCAAGTAACAACGAGGAGTTATAAAGTTGTAAGATTATCAACAAAAATACTAAAAATAAGGCCATGAAAATTCCCATAATTGGGGTTGTGCCCCAACCAGGAGAAACTTTACCATATTCGGAATTAAGGGGTTTTAGAAGATTTCCCAATCCAGTGCGTTGTGACATAGTTTACCAATAATCTATTTAAGATAATTTTCGTAATGTTCCGTAATATTATAAAGGAATAGCAATCACATTTTATATACACTTATGAAACCTGCAATAGTTCTTAATTAATGGCTAATGGCTAATGGCTAATGGCTAGTTGCTAATTGCTAATTTCCAGCTAGTTTTCGGTAGAAACCCATGTAGTGAGAGAATCTGGAGGAGAACAAATTAGGTTTACTCTCTCTTCGTTTCTGGGATGAGTGAAAGCAAGACGATAAGCATGAAGATGATAACCACAATCGCCTGGAACTACGATATCATTTTGCTTTATTTTGGGAATTCCCCCAACTTCATATAGAGGATCTCCGGTTAGAGGAAAACCTGCTGCTGCAAGATGAATTCTAATTTGATGGGGACGGCCAGTTAAGATTTTCACCTCGATAATCGTACTATCAGGATTTCGTTTAATTACTTGACATTCACTATGGGCAAATTTGCCTGTGGGAGTTGCTCCATAAATATAGCCAAGATGAGGATGGGGAATTTTCCCGATGGGATTAGTGATTGTCAGGCGATCGCGAATCACAACCCCATTTACTTTGGCTAAATATATTTTCTGAATTTCCTTATCTGTTGATTCTGGAGTCGAATTGCTTCTCATTTGACGACTCAGACTAGATTTAGCTAGAGCTGATTTTGCCAGTAACAATAACCCCGAAGTTCCTCTTCCTAAGCGATGAATGGGGACAGGGGTATTTTGGGGATAGATTTTTTTAATTTGCCATAACAGAGTATTTTCGAGAAATCCGCCTCCAGGGAGCACCGGTAAACCCGCTGGTTTCGCGATCGCTAACAAATCTTGATCTTCGTAAATAGTTTCAAAATCTAGAGGAACTACTGGCTCCAACCAAGGAGGACGATGATAGGCGAGCTTTTGTCCTGATTGCAAAATCGCCTCGGCAGGAACCTGTTTTCCATTGAGCAAAACCTGACCAGATTCTATTTTGGTTCGCCATTCTTCTTCATTGGAATGACGGTATCTTGTACTGTAATATTTCAATACAGTTTGTCCTACAGCCGATCGCGAAACTTGTTCTCGATAGATCCAGCCCTGATTCAATCCCATTGTCGATTAATCATTAAGATTTTTCGTCCCAATAAAAACGATAGAAAAAATATCCATCCTGAAATAATTGTTGATCGACAACATGATGAATCCATTTTTCATCCATCAGTCTTTGTCCAAGATCAACGGCTTTTTCTCTAGAGATTTCTAAATTTTCTACCATCCAGGTTACGGCTTCACTACCAACAAAACATTGATCATAAAATCTCAAATTGTAACGACGATTCTTAATTTGCAAGCCTCCAATATTACGCATTTTGGTGACCAACTCTTCTAAATCCATCGTCTCAACAATGTCTATATTGTCTTGCTTGGTAAGTAAGGCAACACTGCTATCTTCAGCCCAAACGGTAAATCCTGTCGGATCATCCACTAAAAGATATGAGGTTTGACCTTTAGAATCGAGAAACTTTTCTCGGCAATATTCTAATGCTTGCTCTCTTTTACCTTGGGGAAAAAAGCGTTTTTTGATATATAGTAACTTCTCGTGAATCACACCAGGAAGATGTTCAATTTGGTCTGCTGTCTGACGAATGAGGTTGCAATAGTTAATTTGTTGACTATCTAAAATTTTCATACGGATATTAAACGAAATATTCTAGTAGGTTTCTCCACTTATATTTCCCAAAAACAACTGATAATGGCTAATTGTTAATTGCTAATTGCTAATTGCTAATTGTTCACTGATAACTGATAACTGTTAACTGATAACTGAATTAAGGTTGCCAATTAAGTACAATAAGGCCATGCGCACCGCAACTCCACTGGTAACTTGATCAGCAATTAGGCTTAGTTTCGGATCATCCATTAAATCGGAAGTAATTTCAACTCCTCGATTCACTGGGCCAGGATGGAGTACTCTCACATCAGAATTACATAGTTTCAAGCGATCGCGGGTAATGCCAAAATAACTATGATATTCTCGCAAACTAGGAAGAAAATTAGCACTCATTCGCTCTTTTTGTAACCGTAAAGTCATCACAAAATCCGCATTTTCTAAAGCAGGTTCTAATTGCCAATGAATAAATAATTTCCCTGGTTGACTATCATCTACTAAATCTAAAAATAATTTTGGTAACAAAGTCGGAGGAGCCGCTAAATGAACTTCCGCACCGGCTGCTGTCAGACTATAAATATTCGAGCGAGCAACCCGAGAATGGAGAATATCTCCGACGATCGCAATTTTTTTCCCGGCCAGTACTTCTAACCTGGGATGCTCGGGATCTAGAACATAAGTAAGAGTAAATAAATCCAATAAAGCTTGGGACGGATGTTGATGCTGACCATCTCCGGCATTGAGAATAGAAACTCTTGAGTTGAGACGATCCATTTCTTGCGCGATCACCTGGGGCACACCAGCCTGTCTATGGCGAATTGTCATAATATTCGCTCCCATTGCTAGATAAGTCTTGGCCGTATCCAAAATAGTTTCACCTTTGGTTAGCGAAGAAGTACTGGGAGAAAAATTTAAAATATCTGCCGATAATCTTTTTGCCGCTAGTTCAAAACTACTACGAGTACGAGTAGAAGGTTCAAAAAACATATTAGCGACGACTTGTCCTTGAAGTGCGGGAACCTTTTTAGTCTTTCTAGATAAAACTTCCCAAAAACTAGTAGCAGTCTGCAATACGGTGTTATATTCCGTTACGGTAAAATCCTCTAACGAGAGAATATGTCTGCGTGTCCAAGTCATATATTATTTTTTAATTCAATTGCAATAGATAACTGCTTTGCTAACTTATCTCTCAACTCTTCCTCTAAGTTAATCCCCGTAATTTTATCATTCACCTCTCCCCACCTCTTTTGTATTTTCCATGTATTCCTTGCATTTCAAGACTTACAGTATTTTCTTTTAAGTAAAATTACGGTATATAATTTTAGTTGAACAAAGTAGTTTCCCAGATATTTTTAATGTCATACTGAGTTATCGACTAGATAATTTATTTTTTCCTAGAAGATATACATAGAGTTATTCATA
>JBCCYD010000099.1:0-16134 GCA_039190385.1 Cyanobacteria bacterium P01_F01_bin.143
GAAACACCAGGTTGCCGGCGAAGAACAGCAGCGACGAGATGAGCAGCCGCTGCTGCAGCACGCCGCGGGTCTCACCACTCAGGTGGGGGGTGCTTCCCTCGACCAGACGCACCACACCGCGGGCCGCGGCGCCCAAAGCGCCCGGCACAGAAAATGATATCTACGATGAGCTTTTTCTGCGATCGCGCTAAAACATGAAACCAATTACGCGATCAGCCAAAGCAAGATAATCAGTCTTGGTCGACAGAATAGTTAAGCGCGATCGCTGTTCTCACAAGTCAATTATTTTCAGAAGTTTTATTTTGCTTATATTAAGCTTAGATAATTACTAATATGTCGAATATGACATAAAATAATGAATATCCACAAACAAAATCCCCAAAGTGACATATCACAGGATAAAGAGCTGGTATGGTTTGCTGGCGAAGTAAAAACGCCTCCTTTTTCTAGTCAAGCTCGGATTGAAGCTGGTTATCTACTTAGATTACTCCAAAAAGGTGAATCTTTATCAATGCCTCAATCTCGCCCTATGCCTAGAATTGATTCTAGATGTCATGAATTGCGAATCAATGACAAAAATAAAACTTGGCGAATTATCTATCGTATCGATGAGGATGCAATAGTAGTTGTGGATGTATTTGCGAAGAAAACCAATAAAACTCCAGACTCAGTGATCAAGAAATGCCAAATAAGATTGAAGCAATATGACGCAATTTAATAAAAGTAGAGGATGATAATTGTATGGATTCTGAAAAACGTAAAAGGCTAGAAAATTCAGGTTGGATAGTGGGGAATGCTAGTGATTTTCTCGGGCTAACTTCTGCTGAGGCTGAATTGATTGAACTAAAATTAAAGCTTGCTTTGCTTGTGAAAAAACAGAGAAAAACACACAATCTTTCTCAAAATGCTCTAGCAAAAAAGATGGGTTCTTCTCAGTCGAGAGTTGCAAAGATAGAGTCTGGCGATCCATCTGTATCACTAGACTTGATTGTTCGTGCTTTGTTAACTACTGGGGCTACCCGTCAAGAATTAGCTCAAGTGATTAATGAAGCTTAGAATTGAAACCTTTTAAATATGCATCTGAGCTTTTTTATGCGATCGCGCTAAAACATGAAACCAATCACGCGATCAGCCAAAGCAAGATAATCAGTCTTGGTCGACAGAATAGTTAAGCGCGATCGCTTCTGTCACACGACTGGGCAAAAGACCAAAAACTAACTTCAGAAGATTATAAGTAGCATCGCCAATTCCTGGAACCTTACTCTCACTAGCCCCAGCAACATTAAGCTTCTTCACGTCAAATTTTGCTAGCCACGACATTATTTTCTCCGCAGACCTCGGATCGCTCGGATCGCAAATTAGCACAGGTTTTTTATAGTGAAGCGCTGACGTCATAGTAAAAGCGGTTCCTGGATCTAGAGAACTGACTCCCGATGGATAGATAATCAGTGTCGCATCCGAATCACGAACATTCCATTCGGTTCGCAGTGAACGAGGAACCTGTGGCGCTAACTCGCTCCTTTCTCTCGGGGTCTCAATTAAAGTAAACTCATCTGGTATTGAGCCCGACTCCGAGATCCTTCCAGGAGGACACCAACCACCGATACTCAATCCGCTCGCCAATGCGGCCCTTAACGAAGCTTGATCAACACCCGTCTGACCTCCAGAAACTACCTGACGAAGAGAGGATAATTTACCCATAGCTTTGTCTTAAACTATCTAATAATGGATTACAAAATTTATAAGCGATCGCTGATTTTTCCCTGAACAGCAGAAATACTAACAACTCTGGGAGAAGCTAGATAATTTTTACCCGTGGGATCGCCAGTCCGCCCCGTAAAATTACGATTTGTCGCATAAATACCAGTTTCTTTTTTGCCTAAAACTCCCTTGCCAGAATTAATACAAGCACCACAACCAGATTTGAGAATTTGCACTCCTGCTTGTTCAAAAATAGCAAAATAGCCTAATTCTTCTGCTTGCTGGCGCACTAATTGAGATGCGGGAACAACATACATATTGACCTCGGGCGCAACATGACGATTCTTTAAAACCTTGGCAGCTTCGGCTAAATCAACCAATTTTCCACCTGTACAAGAACCAATAAAAGCTAGAGTAATTGGAACCTCTGGTAACTCACTAATATTGACAACGTGATCGGGTTTTGGCGGACAGGCAATTTGTGGTTCTAAATCGCTGAGATCGAAATGGTAAATCTGTTCATATTCTGCGTCAAGATCGGCTATTATCGGGACAAATTTCTCTGAACTTCTATCTTGTAGATATTCATTCGTAACAGTATCAGGAGCAATTAAGCCACAGATTGCACCACATTCTACCGTCATATTACTTAGAGTCATGCGTTCATCAATGGATAATTGTTCGATAATTGTGCCTCGAAATTCAATTACCTTGGCGATCGCGCCTTGACAACCAATTTTACCTAAAATAAACAGCATAATATCTTTGGCACTAATATGCTCAGGCAGTCTTCCTGAAAGTTCAATTACAATTGTCGGTGGAACCCTAATCCACAGATCTCCTGTTGCCAAAATATTCGCCATATCAGTCGTGCCCACTCCCGTCGAAAAACTACCAAAGGCACCATAGGTACAACTATGGGAATCTGTCCCCGCAATGATCATGCCTGAATTAATTAATCCTCTTTCTGGTAACAAGACATGACAAATTCCTGATGCTTCTCCAGGGGATACGAGATCGAAAAGTTGGCAATTATGTTGATGGGCAAATGCGACCATCTGTTCATAGAGTTTAATTGCTTGAGGATCGGGTCGAATATCGTTAACCTGAATGAAATGATCGGCAACTAAAACGACTTTTTGCGCATCCCAAATCTGCGCATTATCCCCAAAATATTGATGAAATAGTTGAAAAACTGGAGCCGCGATCGCATCGTGAGACATGGCTAAATCTACTTGGGTAAAAACCACTTCTCCTGGCTGGACATATTCATTTCCCGAAGCGTTGGCCAGCATTTTTTCGGTCATCGTCATGGGACGAGCTACGGTGTTACTTTGGGGGATGGTAACTTTACCCTGTAAGCGTTGTTGATTGAAAGGAATTAAACCGCCGGCTGCTGCGATCGCCTTGACAACGGGATTATCCTGAGATTTACCAATAATTTCTAAATCCAGACCGATATTAATACTATTGCGATAGAAAATTTCGGCAAAAGAACGAGCACGAACTAGTTTAATACCTGCGGCTTTAATCGCGATCGGCGCATATTCCCGACTGGAGCCGCAACCAAAATTTTCCCCCGCTTCAATAATTTCATATTGTAATAAACTATCTATGCCAATTAAATGTTCTAGGACGTAATGTTTGAGGTGGTCGCGATCGGGATTCGTCGTCCGATGGGCAGGGATAATGTCATCAGTATTAATGTCATCTCCAAGTTTTAAAACTTTTTCCTTCATAGATTAGTTCTGATAAAGTTAGTCTTCTCCTATTAGATCATTGATTGCCAATAAAATTTCATTCATTTGCAAGACATTGATTTGACCAATGTAATTACCAATACGATCATTAGAGATTGTCCGAATTTGCGTAATTTTCACCCAAGATCTCTTAGGCAATGATTGACAATCTAGTTCTAGAACCAAAGGATATTTGACTTTTGGTTTAACGCTAGTAATGGCTAAAATCACTGTTGTTCCAGAACGTTGGTTGAAAATATCTTTACTAATAATCAAGACAGGACGGATGCCTCCCTGTTCTCGACCTCGTATGGGATTTAAATCCGCCCAGTATATTTCTTTTCTTAATATTTTTCCGTCCAATTATCAAACCCTCCCCATTCAGCAAATTCCTGTTCCTCTTGGGGATCGAGTTTGGCGCATTCAATCTCAAATCTGCGACGGCGCAGGCTATTTCTATTGACTTCTAGATTGGCTTCTATAGCTTTAGAACGACTAGGATATAACTTCTGTTCCACTAAGTAATCTATGTCTGCTAATAGGTTCTCATCTATGGTGATGGCAATTTTTTTTTGCATAGGATTAAATTTGGTATGACAAATATCATACTTATGATTCTAATCTAGATTTTAAAAAATAAACATTATTTTTAGTTAGGACGAATTGCGATCGCATTTTGTGACTTGAAATTAATTATGACAAGTAAATATTCTCCTCAACTCCCTATATCCCCAATTCCCCATAACCACATCCATCAGAACTTTTTTGGAGAAGAACTAAAGTTTCCGAGGCTATAGTGGAAGTATTAGATTGAATCGCTAATTAATATTACTATGAGTTCAAATAAGTTTAGAATTGCAAAGCTTTCCATGATGGCGATCGCGATCGCTATTGTCGGAGGATGTTTCATTTATGCGAAGGGATGGCATCAATTGATCTTTGCCAAAAAACTCACTCCGATAACAGGAGCAGAGCTAATTCCTGATGAAGCAATTATGACTAGTTTCATCTCCACTGACATTGATAATTGGCAAAAATTACAACAGGTGGGCTTGCCTTCACTAGATAAATTATTTAAAGACCAGCTACCAGAAATAGAAGCAGACTTAGCTGATTTAGAAATTAATTATCAACAAGATATTCAACCCTGGATTGGCAATAGTCTAATTGCCCTAATACCCACAGAAGATAGTTCCCAGAACATCGAGGAGCTTCATTCTTTAGCAATTATTGGTATTAAAGATCCTCTTAAAGCGATTAATTTTCTCAAAAAGATGCAAGCACAGTCTGATGTCACAGTAGAATCAACAACATATAAAGGACAGAGCATTACAACATCGACTGACGCTACAGGTAAAATTCTTCATACTGCCTTACTAGGAAATAAGTTAGCTATTGCCCAAGAAATAAATATATTAGAAATAGTAATAGATACTTATCAAGGAGAGCCTTCTTTAATTAGTTCAGATAAAACCAAGGAGATTTTTCAGCAAAAATCAAATATAAATAACTCTCTGGCACAAGTTTATTTTCCGAATTATGCCCGTATCATGGCGGCTGGGCTCCAAGATTCTGAATTGTCAGAAAATACCAGGGAAATTTTTCAAGGAATAGAATCATTCTCCTTGGGTATTGGGACAGAAGATAACAAAATAAAGGTACAATTATTAACAAAATTAGATCCTGAAATAATTGCCTCAAATAATACCAAAACCCCAGGGAAAGTTGTCACTCAATTACCAGAAAAAACTCTTGCTTTTGTTAATAGTCAAGGGATTAATGATGTTTGGTCAGAATTATCAGTAATAGCTAGTCAAGAACCAGAGTTGAAAAGTAATCTTGATGGTTTAAGACAATCTACTAAATTTATTACAGGTTTAGATTTAGATCGAGATATTTTTGCCTGGATGGATGGAGAATTTGCTTTAGCAATAGTTCCGAGTTCTCATTCTAATATTCCTGGGTTGAATATGGGATTAGGCGGTGCATTGTTAGTAGAGACCAGCGATCGCGGGACAGCACAAAATACGATCAATCAATTAGACACTAAATTCCAACAAAGTTTCGGTATTGCTTCTCAAAAAATCAATCAGGGAAAATCCGAGGCGATTCAATGGTCGATTCCTGACTCGAATCTCGCTCTATCTTCTGGCTGGGTAGATAAAAATAATTTATTATTTGCTTTTGGTAATAAAGATATCAAATCACTTTATGATTCTCGTAAGTCGCCCTTAACAAAAAATCCTAAATTCCAAGAAATTGCTAAAAATTTACCTAAGAAAAATCTAGGATATTTCTATCTAGACATAGAACCAATTATGCAAAAAATGGGGCCTTTTTTGTTGAGACAAGATCCTACTTTCTATGATGCAGTCTCAGTATTAAATTCAATTAAAGCTATTGGTGGAACAAGTACAATGACCGATCAAGAAACTAGTCAAACGGATATGATAATTTTATTCAAGTGATTAAAATATTTAGCACAATCAAAACCTAGCAATTAATGCTTCAATTGAAATTGCTCATCATACTTGTTATGAGTCTAAGCAAGAATTAATTGATGCTATCGCTGATTTTCAGCATCAAATCAATACTACATCCTTAGCTGTCTGCGCCCCGCGAAGCGGATCTCTTCGAGATCGCGTATGGGGCAAAAAACATCTTGAATCAGAGGAGGAAAAACTACGGTTTTCAAAGTAGATGCGGTTTATCTCTAAAGGACATCATACGGAATAGCAACATGACTTTAGTAAAACCTGGATAAACTATCTAATAGATCCATAACCTCCTACCATACCCTGTTTAGCAAAGACTATTTGCCAAAGCTGAATATTTCTTGATCTAAAAGAACCTGCCATCATACAGAGATAATATTTCCAGTGCCGATAAAATTGCGCTCTATACTTACTCTTAAGCTGTGGCCAATGTTGCTCAAACTTTTCCAGCCAAGCCATCAGAGTTAGATCGTAATCTGAGCCAAAATTATGTAAATCTTCTGTCACAAATAGTTTTTCCGTGGCTCGAAATATTTGATTCAATGATGGCAACATTCCATTGGGAAAAATATATTTACTGCTCCATCTTTCCCCATAGGTGACGCTATAGCGGTTACCAATAGTGTGTAATAAAAATAAGCCCTCTTCTTCGAGGCAACCCTCAACTACTTCCATAAATTGTCGATAGTTTTTATAACCAACATGTTCAAACATCCCGACAGAAACTACGCGATCAAATTTTCCCTGTAATTTGCGATAATCCTGTAAAAGAAATTTGATTGGTAAACCATTACATAACTGCTGACCAAGTTGTAGCTGCTGTTGGGAAATAGTAATGCCCACACAAGATACACCATAGTTTTGGGCAGCATATTTCATCAAACCGCCCCAACCACAGCCAATATCTAACATTGTCATGCCTGGTTTAAGTTGCAGCTTCTGACAAATTAAATTTAATTTCGCTTCCTGAGCTGCCTCTAAATTATCTGCTTCCCGCCAATAACCACAACTATAGTTGAGGCGAGTATCTAACATTGCTTGATAGAGGTCGTTTCCTAAATCATAATGTTGTTCACCTACCTGAAAACTTCGCGACAAATTTTGTAAATTCCGCAGTTTAGTGCTCACAATGATAAACCAGGAGCCTAAGTTATTGGTTCCGATATGATCTTGAAGTCTTCCTTTCAGTATTTTATTAAACAACTCGTCTAATTGTTGACAATCCCACCAACCTTCGACATAGGCTTCTCCCAAACCCAAAGAACCCTGGCCAATAACTCTTTGGTAGAGATTTTCATTGAGAACTTTGATGTCCCAAGGGCGATCGCCATTAATTTGAATATCTACTTCAGCTAAGGCAGAATTTATTATATTTTTCAGTTGGTGTTTATAGGAATCAAATTTCATCATGTCATAACTTATTAACTACTGAAGGTTCGTTTGTGTTTTCTGTGTTACTTTTCCACTATCGAAAATAACAGTAATTGAAGAACAATCAGAATTTTTCCACTCAAACGTTGCACTATCATGCGATCGCTGAATCTCGATCCCTGCGCCCAAAATACTCTCGACTTGAACTAAACTCATTCCTGGCTCTAATCGTTCATATTCAGCACGACTATTATTTAATGGATTGTTTGGTACATGGCAAATTGAAGTGTTCGGTTGCGGTGAAGTTAGAAAAATTGCCGCGATCGCAATTTTGATTAATTATTGAATATTTTGCATTATATTTAATATGTATAATTTATATGGCAAAATTATATGAATTTCACTTTCGAGTTGGATAGTCAATAGGGCAAACGCATCTTAAAAATTTGGAGGAAATTTTATGAAGAACACCACAAATGATCCAGCAGAGCCGATTGGTGAAGTTACGATTGTCGAAGATTTTCTACCGCCACCAGAGCAATTAGTACCAAAGAAAAATACTGTCAAAGTAACAATGGAGTTTACGAAAGAAAGTATTGAGTATTTTAAACGTGAGGCTAAACGTCATAATGCGCCCTATCAGGCCATGATTCGTAATCTTGTTGATATCTACGCTAAAAAGCAACAAAAATAACAGTAATTAGAAGATTTAAAGTATAAGTCTAATAGAACTCGCTTCACGTCGCCCACCTTACAGGTTTAAACAAGAATTTAAGCTTCGCTGTAGATTAATATTACAGTTTAAAAGCAAATGCGTAATTTTTATTAAGCATATTCTCAGGCTATCTTAATTTTTATCACTTTAGATAATGATTAAATCTTTATTAAATAATACTTAGTGATAGCTTTACTAGTTTTCTTTTTCGGTAAAGACTAACAGAAACCAGCTTTCAAGTACCAATTTAAACGGAATTTGACTCTCTGCTTGCCAGAATTTAGGAAGCTAGTAACTTTCCTTTCGCTTTTTAGTAAGCTCATCTTACTTAAGTATAATCATCTACTTAATTTCTCTGTAATTTTGTGCTACATTCATAATACAAAAACTTTTTTGTTCTTAATTAGCCATGGTAGGGAACAATGAAATACTAAATATAACTCCGCAATCTATTGGAGAAGAGATTGTAGTTATTCCAGATGGAGATATTCTAAATCTGGAAGACCTTGGAGTAGAAATTCTGGAAATCCCCGTAGAGATTGAGCCAGGGATTACACTGATCGGGACAGGCCCCAGCGCAGAGCAAATACAAAATAATACAGTTTTTAATTTAAATGCAGCAGATACCACTAATGCCAACCAACTGAAACTGGGAGGTAGTTTAGATTTAAATTTAGATGGTAGTGGAATTACTGTAGGAGTCTGGGACGGTGGCAGTATTAGAAACACCCATCAAGAGTTTGTCGGTAACGATGGCGTAAGTCGGGTTGAGTTGCGTGATGGGGCAATAGGATTTAGCTCTCATGCTACTCATGTCGCGGGAACTATTGGTGCGGAGGGAGATAATCCCATTCTTGAAGGATTAGCCAATGGAGTTGAGATTCTTAGTTTTGATTTTAATGACGATCTCAACGAGCTCAGAGAAGAAGCTGAAGCAGGTTTAATTCTTTCCAATCATTCCTATGGCATAGTCACAGGCTGGTCCTTGTTCGATACAGATAATGATGGCGTTGTAGATTCTGATCTATGGTTTGAAGATATTGATTTATTTACAGAAGATCGCGATTTTGGCAAATATAATACTTTATCTAGTGACTTAGACGAGATATTGTTTGACAATCCCAATCTTCTGAGCGTTTGGGCAGCGTCAAACGATCGCAATGAGAGTTTTAGAAATAGATTCAAAGATCAAACATTTGTCACCTTTAGCTCTACATTAGGTGGATGGGTAAGATTTGATACTGTCGTTAGGGAAGCACCAGCAGAAGATGGCAACCTTGGTTCCGGATTCGACAGCCTTCCCTCAGCTCAAGTTGCCAAGAATAATCTCGTCGTGGGAGCTATCAATGATATTTCTAATGATCCTTTCGATGCAGACGATATAACCATAGCCAGTTTTTCAAGCTTTGGACCGACCGACGATGGCAGAGTCAAGCCAGATGTGGTTGCTAATGGCATAAATCTAGTATCGACTGACAGTTTATCTGATACTGATTTTGGGACGAAGTCTGGTACTTCAATGGCTGCTCCCAATGTCACTGGAGTAGCAGCATTACTTTACGAGCATTACGACAATCTTTTCGACGCAACTCCTCGCAGCGCTACGATGAAAGGTCTTTTGATTCATACTGCTTTTGACGCGGGAAATATCGGCCCAGACTATAGCTTTGGTTGGGGATTAGTTGACGCTGAGGCTGGGGCTAATTTTTTAAGTGAAGCTCATTTACTTGATGATTTTAATGAACAGATTCCTCAAAAAGATAGTTTAATTTTAGAAGATACCTATCTAGGAGCACCTCTTAATATTAATGTTAATTTGGTAGCTGATAACGAACCAATAAAAGTAACTCTAGTTTGGACAGATCCAGCAGGGACTCCCCACGGCAATGGACTCGATGAAACTACTAGTGTTTTGGTCAATGATCTTGATTTATCGATCACAGACCCAGATGGCAATATCTTTCATCCTTGGACACTTGATGGCAATAATCCAGAAGATCCAGCAGTTCGAAACCAAAGAAATAAAGTCGATAATGTGGAACAGGTTTTGATTGATGCGGATCTAGTTCAGGATGGCGAATATACGATTACCCTTAATAATACAGGCGCTCTTTATAATGAGAGACAAGATTTTTCTCTTTTGATTAGTGGGAATGTAGACGAAATATTGGAATCTCCTGTGGATAATGGACTGGAGACTGATATGTATCGTTTCCAAAATAGTGATGTTCCCGGAACTTATCTTTTTGCTGGCCCAGATGAAAGTGAAAATATTAGAGCTAACTTTCCTAATTTTATTGAGGAGGGAATAGCTTTCAAAGTAGCAATTGAGCCAGGAGATGACCTATTTGCTTTTTATCGCTTTCAAAATACTAATGTGCCAGGAACTTATCTTTTTGTCGGAGAAGAAGAGCGCGATGACATTAATAGTGATCCAGACTTATCCGAATCTTTTACGGAAGAAGGTTTAGCATTTTATGTTTATGGGGCAGGTGCCGAACTAGGAACACCATTTACTCGTTTCCAAAATAGCGATGTTCCTGGAACTTATCTTTTTGCTGGCCCAGATGAAAGTGCAGATATTAGAAATAATTCTCCCAATTTTGTTGAAGAAGGGACTGCTTTTGAAGCAGTTACCTGATAACTGTTAACTGATAACTGATAACTGATTAAGCCATGACCATGCCACCATCGACATTGAAAACTTGTCCTGTAATATAAGCTGCTGCGGGATCGGCGGCTAAAAAGCGAATCATGCTAGCAATTTCTTCGGGTTTACCATAACGACCCAAAGGAATAAATTTGAGAATCTCATCTGCTTTGAGATCCTGAGTCATATCCGTTTCAATAAAACCTGGTGCCACAGCGTTAACTGTCACACCGCGAGGTGCTAATTCTTTGGCTACAGTTTTTGTAAAGCCAATGACGCCAGCTTTGGCAGCACTGTAGTTTGCCTGTCCAGGATTTCCCATTTGACCGGCAACCGAAGCAATATTGATAATTCGGCCACTGCGTTGTTTTAACATTGTTTTGGTGACTGCTTTAGTGCAGAGAAACACTCCTGTTAAATTCAGATCGATAACGGCTTGCCATTGTTCAAGTTTCATCCGCATCAACAGATTATCTTTGGTAATCCCGGCATTATTTACCAAGACATCAATCCGAGAATATTTAGCCAGAGTTTCTTTGATGAGCATATCGACTTGGTCTGGTTGGGAGACATCTGCCTGAGTTGCGATCGCCTCTCCCCCAGCATCCAGAATAGTTTTTACTACTTCCTCAGCAGCTTCACTAGAGCGAGCATAATTCACTACAACTTTGGCTCCTACTGATGCTAAAGCGAGAGCTGTAGCCTTACCAATTCCCCTCGATGCTCCTGTCGCGATCGCTACTTTGTCTTTCAACGACTGTAAACTTTCTGGCATCATTTCCATAACTAACTCTTTTTTCCTCTAGAACTTTTCTTCTGAAAGCAAAGATACACTAACTAAGGAACGGGGAACAAGACTGTTGATCGCTAATTGCTATAAGAATAGAAAGAGACAAGCAGAAAATGACTCTTTAATCTTAATTTAGGGGCATTGTCCGTCACAGAGACTATTATGGTCAGACGAGATGAGAGGCCTGAGAGCATCAATTACCTGTTCTGGTTCGCTTTGTATACGCAGAAACGAACGGGCTAACTTCCCTTTGCTGTTGAGTAGAAATAGCTCGATGCGATGTGCATTCACCTGAGAACCAGTAAAGTTGACTCCGAGTCTGAAAGCTTTCACAACCTGATCAAAGCCGTCCGGAATCCTTAGCATTTTGGAGTTATCATCGAAAATGAACTTTCGGGCATTGCCATAGGATCTCAGGGCCTCTGGGGTATCAAATTTGGGATCATAAGTGATAGCGGCGATCTGGACTTCCCCACCTAAATTCCCCTGATCTAACTGTCTACGAATGGCTGCGAGATTAAAGATTGTTTGCGTACATTTGCGAGGGTTTCCACAACGAGTATAGAAGAAGGCGAGAACCGTGGGTTTCTGAGAAAAGAATTGATTCCATTTCATTAAGGTGCCGTCCTGATCCTGAATCGTGAGCTGACTGGGGATGGCACTCAGGTTGTCGGAATCAGCATGTTCTTCAATCCCTTGCTGAATGAACGGAAGCTTGCAGCATCTTGTTTCAACCTCCTGCTCGTCACTCTTGATTGCTTCAATCGCCTCAATCAAACTTACTTGGGCGGCATCACTGAACTTATCTGTGTAGAACTGATTAAGGTGCTCCAGGTCAGGCAGCACCTTCTGTGCGTAACCTCCAAAGTAGGCTAGGCTTTTGAATATCTCTATAAGAGCTGTCGAGAACTTCTTTTGAGGCCATTTAACATGGAAGCTGTCAAAGCTGACTGGGTTGTCACCTCCCCAAATATTGTAGATGGCCTTGACTAAGAAAGGTGCAATTTGAGGATGCGGACGCTCCATTCCACGCAACGATCGCGCCGCGGCGGCTACGAGATAGGGATGAAATTCGCTTTCGAGGCTTTCCAGAATGTACGGTAAGGCATCCTCCGGAAGGCCGGTGAGTTCCAAGGTCGCCATCGTGTAACCGCGCATTCTAACCATCTCTCCGGCTGATCGGTCTCGATAGACTGGATTTTGCTCCGAGAGAAGAGGGATGAGGGCCTGCGCTTGCCCCTTGGGATTTTCTTTAATTCGATCAATGAAGTTGGCCACTTGATCAATCGAGGTGGAAGGATCAAATGCTGCATCATTTTTCAAGCCATCAGGTAAATTACTCAGCATCTCTGTTTCTTAATTATTGTTTAGAGGAGTCGTCTTCTTTGAAGATAAACTCAGTTGTTAGACTCAAGAGTCTCTGGGGAGTCTTCCCTAAAGTTCCTACAAGTTCTGAAGAATTTCGGCCTTTATTTTATTGACCTCTGACTCAATATTTTTATTTTTATCCTCTACCTCAGCATTTTCATTAGTAACACCTACAACTCCTGTTACCAGGGAAGAAGCAACATCGGAAGGAGTTGTTGTTTTCCCTCTATTCCGAGAATTGTTAATCTTCTGAAGAATTTGGAAAGATTCCGAATCAAGAGCCGCCGGTATGTGACGAATAGCCTCTCTGAAGCTTTCTGGGGTGGGTGGTTTCGCAGCAATCTTGAGGAGCAACGGCGCTTTTATCGCCTTCTCATCTCTGCCAAGCATCGAAATGGCCATAGAAGTAGAAACCAGTTTATCCTTTTCTTCCTTATCGGATTCTAACTCTTTGGTAAGGAGCTCTTGAGCAATTTCATCTTTTCTCATCGCTAGAGTAGCAAGGGCTCGAATTCGTAACGGTTTGTACGGAGAGGTCATCATGCCCCGAAGCGCATTGATAATTTCTGGCAATCTTGATCGCACTTGCGGAGAGAAATTACTCACATTGTTCAAGGTATCAATAGCCGAAACCTGATCATTAATCGAACTTTCAGAGTCATTGATGATTTTAATAAGTTTATCGACCTCATTTGGGTCACGTGCAATCTCCAGAATTTTCTTTGTGGCTTGATCAATAACCTCTCCCTGATTTTCGAAATCTTTAATCTCATCGAGAAGGTCACGCCGATAATCGGAAATAATCATAACCTGATTTTCTGAGCCCTGAGTGATGATTTTTGCAGCTTGTCCAATCGGACGATCATGACCAAAAGGGACGTCATCATAGGCAATTCCAAGGTTATTGCTTGGATCGTGAAATCCATAGGCATCAATTGCATCTGCAAGGCTTGGAGGACGGTTTGAGAAATCTTTTCCTCCGAGCGATGATTCAGTGAAATTACCGCTGCGCGTCCCAGGAGGACGAAGATTACCTGGCTTAGAGAAGCTAGAATCCCATGGCCATTGAGGAGCATCAACAACCTTATAATGGTCTGGAAAACTGCCCGTAATTAATCCGTCCGACTGTGCAATAATCTCAAGTCTTTTCTGGTAAGGATAGGAGCGCTTGTCCGATACCGCATCTCGATAAAAAATGAACTGCCAAAGCGCCCACAGTCGGTCAACATTGCAGTGCAGCAGGAAAAAAAGAGGATCTTTAGGAGCAACTGGCACAGAATTGATATATCCGTTAAAACTAGTATGAGCTGCACCATGTGGCGTGCCCTCCATTTCAGAAAAGCCATCACGGCTACCTCTACGTCGAGTACCGAATTCTGGTTCGTTCGTCCCTCCAAGAGCCAGCGTTGCTACTTCTTTTATTAGCCGAAATGCACCCTCCTGATTTGGAACTGCGGCTGGAATGCCCTGGGCTGCTTCCTTTTTCGTATCGAAGTAGGCAGAACGGGAGATTCCAGGGACATCTTCAATCTTCCATTCAAAAATTGGGTTCGAGCTAGAAAACTCGGCGCAATGTTCACTCGTCCCTGGTGTTAACTCAGTATCATTGGGAATGGTCTCCGTTTCTCCCATAAAATTTTTAGTAAAAAGATTCGGTGCAGGTTTATCGAACCGCCAATAGGGGAGACTAACCGCAGGATTCACCTTCTGGAGCAAACGTTCGAGATCCAATAGGTAGAGTCGATGCCAGGGCAGGAAGTGAGAATCACCGTGTTCAGTCTCACCTGCGCCCTCCACATGCATGCCGACAAAATCCGTCACATAAATTCCTTTCCCGGCACCACCAGCATCCGACTCTTTAATTCCATTAAGAGATGCTAGTGCTTTGAGAAAGTCATTTCGTGCCTTTTCACTCAATTCATTAGCATCCTTCCGAACGCGTATCATGACTTCTAAACACCCCACAACGTCTTGGGGTTTGTTGTCCCATGCTGCTTCAATTTTAATATCTTTTCCATCTTCGCTAGCGCCATTGTGTCGTTCTTCTGGTTGAAATTTACCAGCGACATAAATCATTTTTGTATTGTCAGAACCGAAGTTAACCTTGATTTCGTCTGTCGGTACAGCACCAACTTTATCCATGAACACGACACGTGGAATGGAGCCTTTGTTAATTGGGCTAGACTTTAGAATTACAGAAGTGCCATCTGACGGGCTGGCTCTTTCGATTGTTAACGGAACCGGAGACCAAGCAATATAACCAGCCTCAGGTCTTTCGCTTCCAAATAATTTTAGAGTTATTTTAGACATTATGAGATTTGAGGTTATGTTATTGTTAACACTGGGGTATAGTAAAATTAGTCTGCGCCAAACGAATAAGAAAGGCGCTGGTAAATCAAAGGTTCATTCATATTAGATCGAAGGCTCATTCATCTAGAATGAGTACATTATGACAATCTAGTATTCATTCTAAGTGACAAAAACTGCACTTTGCAATCTAGCGTACATATTTTGTTACTTTCTAATTAGCAAGCTCAACAGTCTTTGGTGCGATCGCTCTAAAATGTAAACCATAGAAAATGAAGCTTTTACCGTTCTCGATCACTGTTAAGATAGCAGCTATGCGAAGGTTCAAAAAGCACTAAATTAACATCATGATGTAGTATTACTATGAATATAACCTTAAATCAGCATATTGAAATTACTCCAGGGGTACGTGGCGGAAAACCACGCCTAGCCGGAACAAGAATTACCGTAGCTGATGTGGCAATTATGTACCTACGAATGGGGCAATCTCTAGAAGAAATTGCAGGTAAATATCAATTGTCTCTAGCAGCAGTTTATGCGGCGATCGCCTTTTATTATGACCACAAAGAAGATATTGAAGGTCAAATTAAGGAGGATGAAGCTTTTGTGGAGGCTTTTCGACGTAATAATCCTTCTAAGTTACGCCAAAAATTAAAGGCTTTGAAAGGGGAATGAATTTATTCGTTTTCATTTGGATGAGAATATTAATCCTGATGTGGCAAAGCCTTTGCGTCTTCGTGGAATTGAGGTGACAACTACGCAAGAAATAAATTTATTGGGGGAAACAGATGAAGTACAGTTTGATTTTGTATGTCAGCAGCAACGGGTTATTGTCACTCATGATACGGATTTCTTGCGTTTAGCGATTCAAAATAAGACTCATACTAAATCCGATAACGAAAAACAACTTATAATTAGGAGAAATGTTAATCGATAAAAGCAATGCCAAGAAAAGCTAATTTAGCCAATCACTATAGTACTCAAGAGTTAAAGAACAA
>JBCCYD010000100.1:0-16086 GCA_039190385.1 Cyanobacteria bacterium P01_F01_bin.143
ACTCTTTTTGGCTCTCATTATTAAGATTTTGTCATCTATGTAGCATCCCACAAAACTGCCAAAATATAGTCATCTCTTAATTCGATATCTTTGCTATTTTATTTAATCCTCATTCCTTTGCACGTAGAAGATCGCGTTTAAAATTTCTCTTAAATCGACATTTCTAGGGCATCCAAAACCTTTAGGAGCTGGCAGCAAAGGTTTAATCACTTCCCATTCGCGATCGCTTAAATCACTGAGATAAGGCTTTCTAGTTGATGCGGCAATTTCGGGGAAACGACTCATTGGCAAAGATTCATTCAACAACTGCTAGTTTATAATCTACTAATGTGAGCCTTTTATCTCTTAAGATTCTCTTTACGAATCAACTCTAAACATCATGCAATATGGTCTTTGAGTCTATTAAGTTGAGAAAATATTACTTTTTTAAGCAAATCCATAATGTTTGATTAGAATCGGAAAGATTGCCTTTTTTCTCAAATTCAATACAGATTATATGCTCAACTACATTTGGTGTGGAATCATTTTAGTATCAGTGGTGGTTGGATCTTTCACTGGAAAAATTGATGCAGTCACAGAAGCTGCGATCGCAAGTGCGGAAACTGCAGTAGAACTTTCCATCGGATTAATTGGCATTATGGCACTTTGGTTAGGCATGATGAGTATTGCCGAAAGCTCTGGTTTAGTGGAACTGATTGCCAAAATTGTTCGACCAATCACGATCTGGCTTTTTCCCGATGTGCCCCCAGACCATCCGGCTATTGGTTCTATAGTATTAAACATGGCAGCTAATATGCTGGGATTAGGGAATGCAGCTACTCCTTTGGGACTCAAAGCTATGCAAGAATTACAGGAGCTCAACCCTCAGAAAGATCAGGCTACCGATGCTATGTGCACTTTCTTAGCCATTAATACTTCTAGTATTCAATTAATCTTGCCTGCGACAGTTGTCGGACTGATGGGAATTCAAGCTAGTCAAATTTTTCTGCCAACTATTGCAGCGACACTTATGTCCACAATTGCTGCGATTATTGCCGTGAAAATTCTCTCCCAAATGAAGACTTTTAAGCTTAAACAAGAAGAGGAGGTATAAATGGTTGAATCTTTAGCCGACATTTTCAATGTAGGAGCGAAATACATTATTCCTCTCCTGTTAGCAGTCATCCCCTGTTACGGTTTAGTTGCCAAAAAAGTCAAAGTTTATGAAGTGTTTGTGGAAGGGGCAAAAGAGGGATTTAATATCGCAATCAGAATTATTCCTTTTTTGGTCGCGTTTTTAGTGGCGATCGGCATGTTTCGCGCTTCTGGTGCTTTAGATATTTTAATTGGTATTCTTGCTCCAGTCCTGAATTTCATAGGGTTTCCGCCAGAAAACTTATTGCTGGCATTAATGCGACCTCTATCTGGCAGTGGCTCTTTTGGTTTATTGGCTGATTTAGTAGAACAATATGGTCCAGATTCTCTCTTTGCCAAAATTGGTGCCACAATGTTTGGCTCAACTGAAACAACTTTTTATGTACTTGCAGTCTATTTTGGTTCAGTAGGAGTTAAAAAAGTACGTCATGCCCTACTCGCTGGGTTAATTGCCGATCTCGTAGGCATTTTCAGTGCAGTTTATATCTGTAAATTGTTGTTTAGCTGATTTGACACCAATCAACTCTTACAAAATAAAATGTTTTGTCAAGTTATTTTTAGTTTATCCTAGTGAAACTTGTTTTTCAGCAGTTTTTTACTTAAAATGCAAGTCTCTTTAATCAAGATATAGATAAATTTAAGATTTTTCCTTGGGTGGACTCTAAAATTGAATCTCGAAGAAAAGAACTTGCGTTAGTAATCTCAATCCCTATTAATTCTCCTGCCTCATTTAGCTCAGCAGTAATGTTGGGACTAATTTCTACGCTATTAGCCTCTGGCTCATCAGCAATAGTCAAATGGATAATATCCTCTTTTTCAAAATATTTCATTATAATATTAGGCATATTGAAACGTCTGCTTGATCACCTAAAACATTTTAATCTAAAATACTAGCCATCGCGATCGCGAAGCGCCTACCGTAGGTCTCGCGAACTGCCAAGTTTCAGTTGATAACCTGGATATTGGTATCTTGCAAAGCAATAAGAAATATTTTTATGCCAATTCTCTGATAAAGTCCGCTTCAATAGTTAAGGGACTTTCCGTTAATCCGCGATTAATAAAGTTGATTAAAAAACTAGAAGCTAATTGAGGTAAACAATCGCTAATTTCAACTTCGATATAATCAGAATCTCGCAATTTATAAAACTTTATTTGATTATTCTGCCAAAACCAAACCTCTTGTACTCCCAAATATTTATACTTCTCTAAATCATCAACCCCACCACTAGAATAAACAACTTCGATCGCCAAATCAGGAAGAGACTTTTTAGAGCCAAAAGCAAAACTGACATCAGGCTCTTTTCCCGCCAAGGGAGGATTTTTTAATGTCGTCGATCGCATGGGAAAATATAGCAAATTATACTTGCGACAATAGGCAACCACTAAATAATTAATCACCTCGGCTGTGGTTTCATGGTTGGGGCTCGGCGACACAATGGTAATTACTCCCTGAAAATAAGAAACTCGATAACCAGGATATTCAATTAAATCAAACTTTTCATAATCATTCCAAGTCATATCAGCGATTATCAAAGTCTGATCGGATTGGGCAACGCGATCGCTATCTATTGGTAAAGCTAATTTATCAGCAAACATAAACAATAAAAACTTTTTTAGTTACCATCATATATCAAATAAAGTTATAAATAAGCTAAAAATCAGATGCTGTTTCTTCCAGGACAGTCCTGGACAAAAAGAACAAGGCAAATTTAATTAATTATGAAGATTCGAAATATGCGAATTATGTCAAAATGTAAAGCGTGTGGATTACAACTTCAACTGAGACAGTAAAGAAACCTACCGCGATCGCCCTTGGTAATTTTGATGGCATACATCAGGGGCATAGAGTCGTATTGCAACCAATCCTAGACAAATATCACAATAATCCCCTATCAACCCCAATTTATCCATCCCTCGTCAGTTTCTCTCCCCATCCCAAAGAATTTTTTACTGGCGATAAAATTCAACTACTTACTCCCATCTCAGAAAAAGCTCAGTACTTAGAAAGTCTCGGCCTTAAACAATTAGTTCTCCTACAATTCGATCAAAAACTAGCTGATCTCACTCCACAACAGTTTGTCGAAGAAATTCTCGTCAAACAACTCCAAGCACAGCAAATCAGCATTGGAGAAGACTTTCGCTTTGGTTGTCAAAGAAAAGGAACCGCGATCGCACTACAAAACATTGCCGCCAATTTCGGAATCACGGTCAATATCAATACTCTAAAAAAATTCGACGATCACCAAAAACAACCAATTCGCATTAGCAGCTCCCTAATCCGTCGAGCTCTGACTCACGGAGCCATTGAACAAGCCAACTTCATGCTAGGAAGACCCTATAGCCTAATTGGAAAAGTCGTCAAAGGACAGCAAATTGGTAGAACCATTGGATTTCCCACTGCCAATCTGCAATTACCCATTGATAAATTCTTACCCCGTTATGGAGTCTATGCCGTCCATGTTGCTTGGGAGAACTATACCGTTCGAGGAGTTATGAATATTGGTTGTCGCCCGACGGTAGAAGGTGAAAGCCCCACAGTAGAAGTTCATCTTCTCGATTGGTCAGGAGATTTATACGATAAAACCCTAACTGTGAGTCTGCAAAAATTCCTCAGATCTGAACAAAAATTCCCTTCTCTCGATGCTTTAAAGCAACAAATTAGTTCAGATTGTCAAGCCGCTCTAGAGTATTTATAGCAGTTGTTTATAAGCAAAGTTGATTCGCATCAGCGACATCTCGGATCAAAGGTATTTTTCGATGTAAATAAAGATCAATCAGACGGCTTTCCTCTTTACTAAGAGATTGCTGAATTGATAACTGAGAGAGTAGTTGTTTGATTAAGTCGCGATCGCTTAATTCCAAAAGCACAGAAGCCTGGGTATTCTCGATAACAGTCCAGACCCTGCGTAAAAGTAAAGGACTCATTTTTGTTTCTCCTAGATAAGGAGCAGGTGTATGTATCCAGTCTAGAGAATAGCCCAACAAATCTAAAGCCAACATTAAGAATTGTGCTTCAAAGACATAAAAATTTAATTCCCGACAATTATGTAATTTTTCTACGCAATAGTTTTACATTATGACTCGACTATTTTCTTAACATAGCTTCTCATAATTCAAATGCTGTCAGCCGAATTTTATCATAAAGAAGAAAGATAGCAGATAGTCCAAAGCCTTTGATTTCATAATATTAGAGACAATAACAGTTATTTGTGGAATATCTTTAATCTGATAATTTCATTGCTTTATGTAACGATTACCGTTTTTCATTAATAATTGTTGACAGTGCTTGACATTTTCACTAAATTATAGTCAAAAAATAACGAATAACAAAACTTCAATTAGTAAAGAAAGATGTTGCAACAAAAAAATATTAAAGATCAATTAGCAGAAATTGACGATTTGATAACTGCTTATAAAACAAAGTCGCAAATACTAGAAGTAGAAATTTTAAAACTAGAACTCAAGAAAGAAAAGCTAAAAGATAAAATAATTTATCAACAACTCAAGCAAAAGCAGATAAAGTGAAACCAAATCATTAAATAGACCTGGTCAAGGATAATTCTGATGCAACAATCCTCTTTGCAGTTTCTCTCGAAGGAAGAATCAGTCGATATCGATGCAGCGTTACTAGATTCTTCGGAAAAGTTTCTTACTCGTCTGACCATTTCTTCTCTCCGACTATTACAAATAATCTCTGAAGACTTAAAAATCCCAGTAAATGAATTAACCCATAAACAAATTATTGCTTGGTTTGAAAAAGACAGTAAAATTCGCCGTGAACAGGGCAAAGATGCCGCGACATTGAAATGGTAGAGACGTAGCATGCTACGTCTCTACAAAAGGTAATAATATGGTGCTTCCTCGATTATCTCAACAAGCTGTTCCAGATGCTGATGTTGAAAAATTTCTCGAATCATTAGAAAAAACGGATTTCTCTGGGGAAATTCGGGCAGATTTTGCAAGTCGCCTACTTACATCAACTGACAATAGTATTTACCAAATCTTGCCTCAAGCTGTAATTTATCCTAAAACAACAGCGGATCTCGCCACAATCTTTCAGTTAGCAAATCAGCCTGCTTACCAAAAACTGACCTTTGCACCTCGCGGTGGTGGCACAGGAACTAATGGACAATCTCTGTCTACAGGTATTATCCTCGATTGCTCTAAATATATGAACCAGATTATTGAGGTTAATCTATCGGCAGGCTGGGTTAGGGTGCAACCAGGAGTAGTATTAGATCAATTAAATAAATATCTCAAGCCCCACGATGTTTTCTTTGCACCTAACCTGGCACCTAGTAGTCGAGCTACTGTAGGCGGCATGATTAATACCGATGCCTGCGGTAAAGGTTCGCGGATCTATGGTCGAACCAGTGATCATATTTTGGAACTGACTTGGGTACTGACTGATGGCAGTGTTGCCAGTTCTGAAGCAGTAACACAGGAACAATTAACTCAATTAAAAGCAGACTCTAATCGCCTGGGGCAAATTTATCGGCAGGTGGATCAGATTGTTACAGCCAAGCAAGACTTGATTGAACAACAGTTTCCCAAAATGCCTCGGTTTCTTACTGGTTATAACCTAGCAAAAGTCTATGATTCAGAGCGTAAATTCTTTGACCTTAATCGGATTATTGCAGGTTCTGAAGGTACTTTGGCAGTAGTGACAGAAGCTAAACTGAAGCTGACGCCGATTCCTCATTTTAAAGAGTTGCTGGTAATTCGTTATGCCTGTTTTGATGATGCTTTGAATGCATCTCAAAATTTGTTGTCATTTGAACCAGCGGCGATCGAAACTATTGATGAAACGATTCTGGAGCTGGCAAAAAAGGATGAAATTTATCAATATGTCAAAGAATTTATTGGTGATGCAGTTGCAATTAATTTGGTGGAATTTGTATCAGAAGATTCTCAAAAGCTGCGATCGCGAATGAATCTGCTGCAACAAAAACTAGATAGTAATACTAACGCGATCGGCTATTACCAAGCTAAATCAACAGCAGAAATCAATCATCTTTGGGAATTACGCAAACGAGGTGTTGGTTTACTGGGAAATCGTCCAGGAAAACGTAAACCGATCGCCTTTATCGAAGATACGGCAGTTCCCCCAGCAAATTTAGCAAACTATGTTCAAGAATTCAAAGCTCTGCTCGATCGCCATAACCTAGAATATGCCATGTTTGGACATGTGGATGTCGGTTGTCTTCATGTTCGTCCTGCCTTAAATTTGCAAGTTAGCGAAGATGAGAAACTGATTCGTGAAATTTCAGATCAGGTCGTAACTCTAGTTCGCAAATATGGCGGAGTGATGTGGGCCGAACATGGTCGGGGTTTTCGGAGTGAATATACGACTCAATTTTTTGGGACAGAACTTTACGATGATCTGCGAAAAATTAAGGCGGCTTTTGATCCAAATAATCGTTTAAACCCTGGCAAAATTGTTACACCTTTTGGTAGCAAGGATCAGATTGTCAACGTAGAAGCACCGCTAAGAGGACATTTTGATAGGCAAGTTCCCGTAGCTATTCAAGCAGATTATGAGGTGGCATTTAGTTGCAATGGCAATGGTGCTTGTTTTAGCGTCAATCCCGATCAGGTAATTTGTCCTTCTTATAAAGGTTCTAGAGCGCGAATTCATTCTCCTAAGGGTCGTGCTAGTTTGCTGCGGGAATGGTTGCGCCAAATTGCTTTGAGTTCAGATCAAGACTTAGAGCAATCAGCAAATTTCTTGGTCAAATGCTGGAATAGTTTTGGGAAAATGGCGGGTCAATACGATTATTCCCATGAGGTTTATGAGGGTTTACATGGCTGTCTTTCTTGTAAGGCTTGTGTTAGTCAATGTCCGATACATGTTGATATTCCGAGCCTCAAGGCGAAATTTTTGCAGCGTTATCATTCCCGTTATCTGCGATCGCCTAGAGATTTCTTGATGGGAAATATCGAATTTTTGGCTCAATGGCAGGGTAAGTTTCCTAAACTAACTAATCTGGTAACGCAAAATCCTCTGTCTCAGAAATTACTGCGCCAAGGTTTAGGAATAGTTAATCCACCAAGGATGAGTTCTGGGGCTGTTACGACAATTCTTGAGCAGAGAACTGTTACCTTCTCAGACCTGGAGAACTTAGTTCCAGCAGATCCGAGCAATAGCGTCATTTTATTGCCTGATTTGTTTACTAGTTACTATGAAGCTGAATTGGTTTTAGCGGCCTATGATTTGTTTACTAAGTTGGGATTACAAGTATATCTTTTGCCGCCTCTGATCAGTGGTAAACCGTTGCATGTTCTGGGTTTTCTCGAAGAGTTTGCCACGGTTGCTGAGGAGAATATTCGCTATTTGCAAAAAGTTCAAAAGTTTGGGATTGCGATCGTAGGGATTGAGCCTAGTCTTGTGCTGAGTTTTCGTGATGAATATGCCAGTTATGCTGGTGGAAACTCGCTTAATATTCAATTGCCTCAAGAGTTTCTTTGGGAGAAACGCGATCGCCTAGGCCAATTTCAAGCTTCTCAATCCTATAATTTGTTCGGACATTGTAGCGAGAAGGTTCTAGCATTAAATTCGCAACGTCAGTGGCAACAGGTGTTTCAAACCGCCGGTTTACAGCTTAACCTTATTGAAACTGGATGCTGTGGCATGGCGGGGATTTATGGTTACGAGGCGGAGCATTTAGAAAATTCAAAAAATATTTATCAACTTAGTTGGGGTCAGCATTTACCAACTAATGTTCAGGAAAAATCTTATTTTATGGCAACAGGTTTTTCTTGTCGTTCTCAGGTACAACGGTTAGCTAGTTGGCGACCTCTACATCCGATCCAAGCTTTATTGTCAAATTATATTTAGGGGAAATGACGCGATCGCATCTTCTATTTTTCTCCTGTTAAAAGTATAGATTACTCGATGATTTTTACTTGCCCAAATTAGTTGTTCAGGATCAGCAAAACCAAGATTCTCTGCTTCAGCAGTAGTCACCACATCAAAATCTAGATTACGCAAAGCTAATACAAAGGAATTTATACTAGCATCCTTCATCGCTTAAAAATTACTCTAGTTTGCAATAATCTAAAATTGATATAGAAGTACTAAATATCATAGAAATTCTAATATGCGCTATCAAGTAACACTCAAACAAAGTGAAGAAGGATATGCAATCTGTTGTCCTGGTTTACCTGGATGTTGGTCACAAGGGAAAACAGAAGAAGAAGCATTAGAAAATATTAAAGATGCAATCAAAGTTTATTTAGAAACAGTTGAAGAGATTAATAAAGATGCTGAATTTAGATATGTAGAAGTAGGTTAATTATGCCAAAGCTTGCAGGAATTAATCACAAAAGAGCAATTAAAGTTTTTGAAAAAGTTAATTTTAAAGTGATAAGACAAGGTAAACATATTTCCATGTCAGATGGTAATCGCATTATCGTAATTCCGAGAGCTAATCCTGTTAATGCTTATACAATGGCAGGAATTATCAAGGATACTGGCTTGACAATTGAAGAGTTTAAGAAACTTTTGTGATTAATATTTTTTTGATTATGGACAAAAGCGATCAGAGTTAGAGTCGATTTATGCCCAGTTATTTCCCCACTTCCCAAACTCCGCGATCGCCCCATCTTGTCCTAATAGGCGGCGGACATTCTCATGCGATCGCGTTAAATCTCTGGAGTCATAACCCAATACCAGGAGTAAAAATAACTCTTATTAGTGATGTCCAACAAACTCCCTATTCAGGAATGTTACCTGGCCATGTAGCAGGCTTTTATAGCTACGAAGAAACCCATATTAATTTAGTTAATCTTTGTCAAAAAGTTGGCGTAGATCTGATCATCGATCGCGCGATCGCCCTTGACTTAGCTAACAATCAAGTAATTTGCCAAAATAACGACCCTATAAATTTCGACTATCTATCAATTGATATTGGCAGCACGCCCGATACCATTACAGTTCCTGGCGCAACCGATTACGCCATCCCAGCTAAACCTGTGCCGAAATTTCTTGATGCTTGGTCAAGCTTACTCGCAAATGCTAAAAATAAGCCCCAAACCAAAATTGAACTAGCAATTGTTGGTGGTGGAGCAGGAGGAGTCGAATTAGTTTTAAATATGCAAACTCGTTTACGTCAAGAAATGGGAAAAAATTATCGAGATAAATTACAAATACATTTAATTCATCGGGGACATAAATTATTATCTGGACATAATTCTTGGGTCAGTAAACGTTTGCATAAGATTTTAATTAAAAGAGGTATTACATTACATTTAAAAACTCAAGTAACTCAAGTTAATTCTCATCATCTTATTTGCGATAATAAGCAAACTATAGACTATGATTATCTATTTTGGGTAACCCAAGCCTCAGCCCCAGAATGGATTAAGCAATCACCACTAGCAACAGATAGTCAAGGATTTCTCTTAGTCAAAGATACGCTCTGCTCTGTATCCCATCCTAATATCTTTGCGACTGGTGATATTGCCACCATGAAAAATTACGCTCGCCCCAAAGCTGGTGTATTTGCTGTCCGTCAAGGCAAACCATTGTTTACTAATTGGCAAAATATTTTAAAACAAGAGCCTTTAATATCTTATATACCTCAAAAGAGATATTTAGCTTTAATTGGCACTGGTGACAAAAAAGCGATCGCGTCTTGGGGTTCTTGGGGTTGGCAATCTTCGTTATTTTGGCTGTGGAAAGACTATATAGATCGGAAATTCATGAATCTTTTTAAATATAAAAATGCGATCGCTATACCTGTAAAAGATCGCTGAAATAGTAAAAAAAGCAGCCTTTGAATAACTGCTAATGAGATGATGATGTTTAAAGTTCAATAAGTGCGATCGCTTTTATTCTTGCTCTCTTTCTAGAATTCTATCTACCTTGTTTTCTATTGCCATTAATCTTCTGAGAATTGTCGGACGATCCTCATCATGGTTAATTAGAATTCTTGTTAATCCGCTTTGAGTCTCAACTACTCTTTTCATAATGTCTCTCATTTCTGTCATAGCTTCTTCGTGCTTGAGGCGATCTGTCGTCTGTTGCTCCATCATGGCTTGAATAGCACGAGAGTTGGAGTTGACTATCTGTTTTGTTTCTTCTAAACCTCCGATTAATCTATCTAAAGCGTTTTCAATTCTATCCAATCTGCTGCTATTACTTCCATTAGTCATGGATGCTATACTCCGAGTAAGTTTTTAATGTTTTAAGAAAGCCTCTGATTTGTAGGGAAGCTTTCTTTTTTCATTTTACATGGAGTGTTAGGAAGTGCGATCGCCTTAATTTTTCAAGTAATGCTATAAATGCAATTTCTTTAAGCTATCAGTAAGTACCATATCAACTCTTATGTCTAAGTAGTTATTTAATTAGTTTTGATGATAAAAGCTATTTTTGAATAAAATTAAGATGAGGATTTAACTCTGAACCTAATTCTTAATAAATTGACAGGTCAGGGATTTTTGCCAATATCGAAATTGTTATAATAGAAACAAGTAATAATCATTTTGATTATTGAGTAAGCAAGTTTTCCTATTAGAGCTATGTTCTAATATTGAGCTTCGACCTTAATATCGATCAACAATTCAGTTTACAAAATAGATAGATCATCATGAAAACTTGGGATCAAAGATGGCTATTAAAGCCTCGATTCTCTTAGTCTGAGTGTTAAACATTCTTCAATTACAGAATTTATAATCAACTCCTAGAAAGCAAGAATCGTTGATGTAATAGTCACCACAATATCTACGATTAACGTTAAGGAGTTTCATCATGAATAACAATAATAAAAATCTAGGACAACTTACCCTAGAGCAACAATTTCAGTTAGCAGTATTAAGCAAAGACATAGAGAATATGTCTCTAGAACAAGCAAAAGAATATTTAATTGAAGCTTTTCGCCAAATGATGGTTAAAGATAATTTGTGCCGAGATTTGTTCAAACAATGTTATCTCTGAATTAAGTTTGCTCTGCTAGTTTCAATCATCAATAAACTGCTATTCTGTTGTAACTGGATGGTTATAGCAAGTCTTATTATGGTTGATTTTTTATTGGAAGTTGGAGTTGAAGAGTTACCTGCTGATTTTGTCAGCAGCGCGATCGCGCAATGGCAAGCAAAAATTCCTCAAAGTCTAGCAGCGGAATTTCTAACAAGTCAAAGTATTGAAGTTTATGCCACACCACGTCGTTTAGCAGTCTTGATCCAAGGATTGCCCCATAAACAAGCCGATCGCGAAGAAGAAATTAAAGGTCCTCCTGCAAAAGTCGCATTTAAAGATGGCAACCCTACCAAAGCAGCCGAAGGTTTTGCTCGTAAACAAGGAATCAAACTTAGTGATTTAGAACTGAAAGACACCCCAAAAGGAGAGTTTGTCTTTATTCAGAAACAAATTCCAGGTCGAGCAATCACCGAATTATTACCTCCATTATGTTTGCAATGGATTACAGGACTAGAAGGAAAACGGTTTATGCGTTGGGGAGATGGTGATATTCGTTTTCCTCGCCCGATTCGTTGGTTAGTCGCCCTGTTAGATGATGTGGTATTACCCCTAGAGTTGGTTAATGGCTCCGAAAAGATTGTCAGCGATCGCGTTTCTCGGGGACATCGTGTTTTACATCCCGAATTAATATCTTTATCCCATGCCGCAGATTACGTTGAGTCATTGCGGCAAGGTTTTGTGGAAGTTGATTCCAACCTGAGAAAACAGAAAATCGCCCAGGAAGTTGCGAATGTAGCGCAGGACATTGGGGGAGAAGCCGAAGTTTATCCCGAATTACTAGAAGAAGTTATTAATTTGGTGGAATATCCCACTGCTGTTGTGGGCAAGTTTGAGCCAGCATTTCTCGATTTACCAACGGAAGTAATTACTACGGTGATGGTAACTCACCAGCGTTATTTCCCGATTAAACAGTCGAGTTCTGATAATCTTTTCCCGAATTTTATTACCATTTCTAATGGTGATCCAGAACAATCTCAGGCGATCGCAGAAGGCAATGGTCGGGTGATTCGCGCCAGATTAGCCGATGCTCAATTTTTCTATAAAGCAGATTGTGATGAGCATTTAGATACTTATTTGCCACAATTGGAAACCGTTACTTTCCAAGAAAAACTTGGAACAATGCGGGACAAGGTTGATCGAATTATGGAAGTCGCCAATGCCATCTCATCTCAGTTAGAAATCACCGCAGAGCAACAAAAAGAAATTGAGAGTACTGCCCTACTTTGCAAAGCAGATCTTGTAACTCAAATGGTCTATGAATTTCCTGAGTTACAAGGTGTCATGGGAGAAAAATATGCTTTAGTCAGTGGAGAAACCCCAACTGTCGCCAAAGGGATTTTTGAACATTATTTACCCAGAGGAGCCGATGATATTTTGCCCGAAACCTTGAACGGTCAAGTGGTCGGATTGGCTGATAGATTAGATACCTTAGTTAGTATTTTTGGCTTAGGCATGATTCCCACAGGTTCTTCCGATCCTTTTGCTTTACGGAGGGCGGCTAATGGCATTATTAATATTATTTGGGCTGCCAATTTAGAAGTTAATATTCAAGAATTGCTCCAACAAGGTACCAAAGAGTTTCTCGATTCCCATCCAGATCAAGAATCCCCGATTGATGCTCTGAAGGAATTTTTTATGCAACGGATTCGGACTCTTTTACAAGATGAGAAGAATCTTGATTACGATTTGGTGAATGCTGTTTTAGGCGATGCTGATACTGAATATACCACCAGGGCTTTGAGCAATCTTTTAGATGTTCGCGATCGCGCTTTATTTCTCCAGGACATTAGAAATAATAATCAATTGGACAATATCTATGAAACTATCAATCGTTCTACTCGATTAGCAACCAAAGGAGAGTTAGACACACAAAAATTAAATCCTCAAGAATTAATCAATTGTGAGTTATTTGAATCACCAGCAGAGGAGTCTTTCTATAATGCCTTAGTAGAATTAATGCCCCAAACAGAATTTGCTTTGGCCACCAGAAATTATCAAATATTAGTTGATGCCTTGAGTGAAATTGCTCCTAAAGTGAGTCAATTTTTCGATGGTGAAAATAGTGTTTTGGTAATGGCTGAAGATGAAAATGTCAAACGCAATCGATTGAACTTATTAGGTTTATTGCGGAATCATGCCAGAGTTTTAGCCGATTTTGGCGCGATCGTGAAAAATTAGCTAAAAACAAAGAAACTTAGGGCGATTAGATTCGCCCTACTTAAAGTAAGTATATTTTAATCTACAAAGATATTGTTAAATATATTCATCCCAGACACGCCTACTGTCCACAGTCGCTCTGATAGAGAGTTTAATCTCTTGGGAACAGCAGTAAGGGAAGGACGCGATAAAAACTCCGCCTACGCTCCAGTACGAATAATATTCCAAGGCCAAACACACTGCCTGCATATCTGACATCGCTCTCCTACGATATGCAATTCAAGAACACAGCGACAAAACGTCTTCTACAGTGTCTTTAGTTCTTAGTAAGTAATTGTAGCAATCTTATTCATCAATAGTTGCTGACAAATATTAAAAAAAGGCTAAAAAAATAACCTTAAATATCTATATATTTTGTAATATTACTCGGCATCTTTACGTAATTGCTCTAACTCGTCCTTCAGAGACTGTACTTGATCTCTCAGTTCATCTACATTCTTAGATTTATCTTGAGCATTGCTATCAACAGTTTCTGAATCTTCTTCTGTAACAATCTCGATAATACGAGGCTCTTTTTGCTCTGGTTCAGTTCCCGAAACGTCAAAGATATCTTGCTGTGCTTGTTGCACCATTTCATCAACAAATTTGCGAGCTTCCTCGACATTCATTTCTCCTCGGGAGATCATCTCATCTGCCAACTGTTGTGCTTGGGCAGTAATTTCGGTAATAGCTGTCCCTGCTTTTTCTTGGGCATAGTCAGCAAATCCAACACCCATGTAGAAAGCCTTTTTTACAATATCTTCAAACCCAGCCATTATTAAATTTCCTCTGTGCTCAAACTTTTCTACTTAGATTATCTCTCTTCCAAAAAAAGACCTACGGCTACACCGATAGGACGGGGTATATAAACTTTCGAGGAGACCTCGCGCATACAGCCCCTCATGAATTTTGGTCATTCATAATAATAACAGGAAATAAAGCAAGAATCCTCCGCGTCCCGCGGCGGGAGTGTCAACTTAAAAATTTTTGCAAGGGGTCTACTATTTAGTAGAATCTAGAGACAAGAAAGAAGAGCAGGATATTTATACTTTTATGTTTAAAAGTTGCCTCATTTGTACTGATTTCTCCGATGGGTTACATCGCCTCGTAAATTTTGTACCTGATTTAGCGATCGCAGGTCTAAACAATATTACCTTTTTTAATAGTGTGCCTTTGTGGGAAGAAGGAGAAGTTCCTAGGATTGATGAGGAAAATATCCAAGTTGCCAAACAGCGTTTCCAGAAAGCTTTATCTAATGTCCCTTCAGGTGTGGAAGTAAATATTGAGGTTGCTTCGGGTAAACCCCTAGATACTATTCCAAAAATTATCAAAAATAAATCGATTGATGTAATTTTGACGGGTAGCTCGATTCAGAATTCACTCCAAGAAAGATTTTTTGGTAACACCAGTGTGGGGCTGTCCAAACTTACGAGCAAGCCTTTGACCGTAATTCGTCCTCAGTTAATTACTACCTATACCCGTGAAGAGTTGAGTTTGCGTTGTCAGCATTTATGGCAATATCTCCTAGTTCCTTACAATGACAGTAAAGCAGGTCGCTATTTGATTGAACAACTTAAGCAACGGGTTGCTAGTTGCCCTGAGAGTTCTTGGAAAAAATGTATGTTGGTCACTGTGGTCGATGACAGTAGTAGACAAGGGGCTATGTTTAAAGATGTTCGGATCGCTGAAGCTGCCGAAAAATTAGAGTCAGTGAAAAAAGATTTAGAAGAGCTGGGAATTGAGGTTAATACCGAAGTTAGAACAGGAAACCCGTTGCATGAGATTGTGGATGCGGCTTTGGAGTTTGATATTAGCGCGATTGCGATCGCCACTGACTATCGCAATACTCTCTTGCAATGGACGGCTCCCAGTTTTGCCAATAACCTTATTCGTAGTAGTTGGTTCCCGATTCTGTTCTTTTCTCCGAAAAAGTGATGATTGCTAATGGCTAATGGCTAATGGCTAATTGTAATGACAATGACGTTCTTAAATTTAAAGATTAAACCAGGAGACCGCAATATATTTTTGGTCTCTCCCGAGGCTTACTCAGAATTTATTGCTCTTCTTGATGCACCTCCCCAACCAAATAAGCAATTATTAAAAACGATGCAAACTCCTGCACCTTGGGATAATTAAAAGAATTTCACTACCCGAGAAATTCTAAACAGTAAACTTTTAATTAGGTGATTTCTAGGAAAGAATATACCAAAAAACTTAAAATCAGAATATCAGCCAAAAGATAAGGGAGAACTAATTGAAGAGAGAACAAAATAGTAACAAATTAACGAAATCGCAGAGAGCAGATTTGCGTTTAGCTGCGTCCAAAATGTCTGGGGCTTCACGCCGGGCATTCCAAGGGGAAATTTGTTTAAAATATTGTGATGGGAGTGCCAGAAAAGCAGAAAGCATGTTGGGCTGGGGGCGTAATAATGTCCAACTAGGACTAGAAGAAAAACGGAGTGGAATTATCTGTAAAGGAGTACAATCAATGCGTAGTGGGGCGAAAACTTGGGAAGAAAAACAACCCTCGGCAGCCGTCGCTTTAAAAGAAATCGGCGAAGCGCATGCCCAACAAGATCCGAGTTTTCGGACATCAATTGCCTATACTAGACTCACAGCATCAGAAGCAATCTCTCAGCTTAGGAATGAGGATTTAATTATTTAGCCAAGTTAGACTGATTCTGGTTTGACTACATAGTTCCACTGAGGTAGATGTTCATCGAAAATGACATTCATAGTTTCTTTGAAATCTTGAGCTACTTTTTTCCCTGTTTGAT
>JBCCYD010000101.1:0-15940 GCA_039190385.1 Cyanobacteria bacterium P01_F01_bin.143
ATTATTTTGATAAATAAATGCCAAAATATATTATTTGTATAATCAAAATACTAATAATTAAGAATTAATTTTATTGAGTCAATATATATTTCCAATATTTCTCAGTATATTTTCGTAATCTATTGCAATATTTTTTATTTAAATATTTCTTGAAAAGATTTGGTTATTTTAAAGCAGTCATGATGATTTTTGCCAATTCTTCTTCTGTCCAAGGTTTATATAAGCAAGCATGAAGGTTGGCTTCTTTTTTAGCTCTCGCGATCGCTGGTTCATCAGCTTGTCCTGTCAACATGATTGTAATGAGTTGGGGAAAACGTTGATGAATTTGAATTAAAAACTCATCTCCTTTGGTTCCTGGCATTAACCAATCAGAGACAATAACAATAATATCAATCTCATCAGACTCTAGCTCTTCAATTACTTCCCAAGCTTCTTCCGCACTTTCAGCCACTTCATAAATAAAGTTATTACCAAAGCTTCGCTTAAGCTGCTCTTTTAGACTGTCTAAAATCACAACTTCATCATCAACACAGATAATTGCAGATTCGGGCATAAATTTTTGTAGTTAGTTGTTGCCTAAATTACTCACAGGGAGCCAAATACTAAATATAGTCTGTCCTGGGTTGCTGTCAAGAGTAATCTGACCTTGATGTTTATCAATAATTTTTTGACAAATATGTAATCCTAGACCACTTCCTTCTCCTGTAGGTTTCGTCGTAAAAAATGGCTCAAATATTTTATCCCGAACATCGGGTGAGATTCCGCATCCTGAATCACTAATCTCTACTTTAATTCCACGATTTTCGGCGATAGTTAAGATATTTAAGGTACCACCATCGTCCATAGCTTGAATTCCATTATGAATTAAGTTAGTCCAGACTTGAATCAGCTCATCGGGATAACATAAAATTTCAGGCGTATCTTGATAATCCCGTAAAACTTCAATTTTGTGTTTTAACTGATTGTGATAAATTTCTAATACGGTATCTAATCCTTCGGTAATATTCACCAACTGCTTTTCTCCGGTTTGGTCAAAACGGGCATAATTTTTCAAAGCAAAAACAACTTTATTTGCTTTTTCTACAGAAGTAGTGATCGTTTTATTATTAATCAATAAACGAGTTAGGTTATAGGCTAAATCTAAGATCCAATCTACTTGAGAATGCTTCAACAAACCCATAAAAGGATCAGCCTGGTCATGAATGCCAATGTCAATCAACAAATCAGCAATATTCCTAGTATTACTAATATCTTGTGCTTTTAATTGGTTGATCAACTTGCGTTTTAAGGGTCGCTTTTCCCTAGAAGAAAATAGAGGTTTACTCACAATTGCAGAATCGAGTAAAGAGAAAAATAGTTCTTTTTCTTCTGTATTAAGATATTGATAAAGTTTCGGTAATTCGGAGATAGCTTCGATTAAAGCCTTTGTATTATTTCCTGCTGATGCTTGAATTGCTCCTAAGGGAGTGTTGATTTCATGGGCTATTCCTGCGACTAATTGACCTAATGCTGCCAGTTTTTCTTGTTGAATTAAATGTTCTTGAGCCAGTTTAAGTTCTTTTAAGGTTATTTCCAGACTTCTAGTTTGTTGTTCGAGCTGATGAACATATTCTGCCTGTTGCAGAGCGACAGCTAATTGGGTTGCAATCTGTTGCATAAGGTCAATTTCTGAATCTAACCAAGCTCGCGCCTGATCATTTTGATATGCTCCGAGTAATCCCCAAAGTTGTTCCTCAAGAAAAATCGGCACGATCGCATAGGCTTTGGCTTGGTATTTTTCGAGGGTCTTGATGTAACATTCGGCAAAGTCTTGAGTATAGATGTCATCGATGGCAGAGAATTCGTGCCGGCCAGTGTATTTTTCGCCTTGAGTTTCTTGAAAAAAACTATCAATTTCGACAATATCGCCCTGTTCTCCTTGCAGCCAGTCTCGAAGAATAGAACGATCGCGCTGTAGATGATCATTCTCGATGACTCCATTCTGATTTGGCTCGGTGAGTAAAGAAACCCAACCCGACCCTACTGATTCAGCAAGGATTTGACCAGTCCAATCGGGATTAAATTGATAAATTATCAGGCGATCGCAATGTAACGCTTGTCTTGTCTCTTGAGTTGTTAATTTAAAAATAGTATCAATATCTTGAGAACAAAGGATTTTCTCAACAATATTGGCCATCGCCCGATTTCGCTCAGCAGTGGTCGCTTCCAATTCAGCTTGTTTTTGATATTTTGTCTTAGATTTTTTTAGGTCAAAATGTTGAATACCTATTATCTTGTCTGCTCTTTTAACTATTACAAATAGAACGGAATAAAGTAAACCCAAAATTACGGTGGTCCCTAAAATAAAATTTCTTTGGCCTTTCGCGATCTGGCTGGTTAAGGGTGTTACATCTTGATAAATTTCAAATACACCCTCAATTTTGCCTAGGGCATCTTGACTGTAAATAGGAATATAGCTTGAAATTATATTTCTTTGTTGGATCTCACCTGAAATTGCTTTGAACTTATTTTGATGAACTAATCGGGTTATAACTTGTCCAGATTTCGCAGAGACAAAACCTTCATGCTGACTTCTATCTTGTCCAATTTGCTTTTTATCTGTAGAAAAAACAGTTCTACCTGTTGAGTCGTAAATTTTAACTTTGACGACAGACAATCCTTTTACCTGATATCGAATAACTCTATCTAACGAAAAAGTTTGAGGATGATTGCGCAATCTAGCAGTAGTGAAAGATTCTGTATCAGTGAGAAAAGGAGCAAATCTTAGCCAAAGAGAATTAGACAAAGATTTTGCCAAGGCAATATTATTTTCTTCGCCTAAATTGACTAAATATTTTAAAGATTGCTCTCGATAGAATGTTCCCAAAAAAATAATACTCAGCACAAAAGCAATTAGGCTAGTTAGAGAAAAATATTGTAGAAGCTTAAATTTAGATTGGTTGTCTTTCATCATTCAAATTTCAATAACAAGCTGCTTAAAAAAAGTAATCAGGAAACTTGTTTACTTACTCATTATTCCCATCATTGTCTTTTCGATCTGAGGGAATGGCTGCAATAATGGCGTCAATTACTTTAGATATATAAACAACTTCTAAGCCAATATCATCGGGTAAAGTTTGACCTTTAGGCACGATCGCGCGTTTGAACCCTAGCTTAGCGGCTTCCTTAAGACGTAATTCCATTTGGGAGACTAATCTTACTTGACCACCTAAGCCCACTTCACCAATTAATACGGTACGAGGATCGACAGTGCGATCGCGGAAGCTGGCTACAATTGCGATCGCAACTCCCAAATCTGCTGCGGGTTCTCCAACTCCCAAGCCCCCAGCCGAAGCAACATAGGCATCGAGTTTCGAGAGGGGAATACCCACTCTTTTTTCTAAAACCGCCAAAATTTGTTGTAGGCGACTGTAATCAACTCCAGTGGTTGAACGTCGAGGTGAGGCATAACTAGTAGGACTGACCAAAGCTTGCAGTTCCACAACAATGGGACGAGTTCCCTCACAAGCGACAATGGTTGAAGTTCCTGGGGAAAATTCATCACGATTACCTAAAAATAATTCTGAAGGGTTATCAACTTCAACTAAACCCTTATCTGCCATTTCAAAAATACCAATCTCATGGGTTGCTCCGAAACGATTCTTAACAGAGCGTAATAAGCGATGCGAAGCATAGCGATCGCCTTCAAAATAGAGAACCGTATCGACTAAATGTTCTAGAACCCGAGGTCCCGCGATCGCACCTTCCTTCGTAACATGACCGACAATCAGCAAAGTAATATTTTCTCTTTTTCCAACTTGCATCAAAGCCGAAGTACATTCCTTGACCTGGGCAACAGAACCAGGAGAAGAAGTCAGAGCCGCAAAATGAATTGTTTGAATACTATCAATAACTGCCACTTGAGGCTTTAAAGATTCTAATTCCCGTAAAATTTCCTCCAAATCAGTTTCTGGCATTACATAGAGATTTTTCTCGATGTTTTCCTGAATTTCTTGACTAACGACCTCCTTGTTCTGTCCATTATTGCCATTATTATTTTCTATCACTAAATCAGGCACTTCCGCGCCCCCCACCCCTAAACGAGAAGCTCTTAACTTAATTTGTTGCCCCGACTCTTCCCCAGAAATATAGAGAATGCGAGGCAATTTGATGGATAATTGATTAGCCACCTGTAACAGTAGAGTTGATTTCCCAATGCCAGGATCACCCCCAATCAATACCAGAGAGCCAGGAACGATGCCTCCACCCAAAACCCGATCTAACTCCCCGTAACCAGAGGCAAAGCGAGCTTGGACATCATTATTGATTTCCGAAAACTTCATCGATACCCGAGGTTTAGCGCTTCCCGTATCCTTTGTGGAACGTTTACCAGATTGCCATCCCCCACGACTATTGCTCGAAGAATCGATTTCTATCGGGTCTTCCGAAATTGTGCCAAACTCTTGACATTGTTTACATAAGCCAAACCACTGATTGTACTCAGCTCCACAGTTGTTACATACATATATCTGCTTTGATTTCGCCATATTATTTTTTTTTAAATGTTAAGAAAATTAAAAAAAATACTCAATCACACTCAATAAATAGATACAACTCTTAAAGAATCCCTAAGAACCCCAAAAATAAATTAAATCTGAAAAAATGCCCAAATTTGACAATAATCAGGGGAGACTCAAGCTAAATAGATAGCGCGAAAGATATATTCTAGATACAAAGGTAAGAAAAATTTAACGTAAAGTTTAGTAAATTAACTTAGATTAAGGAGAATAGCTTAATTGGAAATCCATAAAGAAAAAATATTAGTAGTTGACGACGAAGCTAGTATCCGTCGTATTTTAGAAACTCGTCTTTCAATGATTGGTTACGATGTCGTCACAGCAGCCGATGGAGAAGAAGCTTTAGAAACTTTTCGCGGCGCTGAGCCAGATCTCGTAGTATTAGATGTCATGATGCCTAAGTTGGATGGTTATGGCGTTTGTCAGGAATTACGGAAAGAATCCGATATTCCCATCATCATGTTAACGGCATTAGGTGATGTTGCCGATCGCATTACAGGTTTGGAATTGGGTGCTGATGATTATGTCGTTAAACCCTTTTCTCCTAAAGAATTAGAAGCCAGAATTCGTTCTGTTTTGCGGCGAGTTGATAAGAATGGTGCCCCAGGAATTCCCAGTTCGGGGGTGATTCATGTTGGTTCAATCAAAATTGATACCAACAAACGGCAGGTCTATAAAGGGGATGAACGAATTCGACTCACAGGAATGGAATTTAGTTTACTAGAATTGCTCGTTAGTCGTTCGGGGGAGCCTTTTTCGCGATCGGAGATTTTACAAGAGGTGTGGGGTTACACTCCAGAACGTCATGTAGATACCCGAGTGGTTGATGTTCATATTTCCCGTCTTCGTGCCAAATTGGAAGATGATCCGAGTAATCCTGAACTAATCTTGACTGCCAGGGGAACAGGTTATTTGTTTCAACGTATTCTAGAAGCGGGAGAGGAATGATTTTCAAGTCAAAAGTCAAAAGCTCCTGACGGGGAAGTAATGAGTAATGAGTAATAAGTAATGAGTTAATTCCCCGAACAATAAGAGCAGAAACTAATCATAGTAAGGCTTTAGGCCAATTTTATCCGATTTTAGTTTCAGCAAGAATCAAAAGTAGCGTGACTATGACATGAGTAAATCAGATCCTAATAGAGTAATTCGTTTGTTGCCGTTCGCTGTTGGGGGATTGGCCGGCATTTTGCTGATGATTAATCGTTTGCTAACTGCACAGTTGACTAATTCTCAATCTCGTTCTGATGCGTTGGGAATTATCGAAGGTGCAACCCTGCTACTCGTTGGTGTTTTGTGGCAGCAGATTCAAGCCCGTGTTCCTGATACAGTCACTTTAGTGGGGGAGTCGGGTTTTGAATTGGCTCCAGAGTTACCAGATCAAATCAAAACAGAATTGGCCTGGGCTTCCCATTTATTGTTAACTAATACGGTAACGCGATCGCTCGTTGTCTACTATGAGGGCAAAACCTTACTGCGCCGTGGAATCCTAGGGAAAAATTCCCTAGTAAATCCTGGTGTTATTGTCAGTAAGGTATTAGCCAATCAAAAGCCCATTTATTTAGTAAGTCTCAAACTTTACCCTGGCAAAGTAGAATTTGATTACTTACCAGAGAATACTCAAGGAATTATCTGTCAGCCGATTGGGAATCAAGGTGTTTTGATTCTTGGAGCAAATGCCCCTCGCAGCTATACTAAGCAAGATGAAAAATGGATTGAAGGCATCGCCGATAAGTTAGCAGAAAGTTTGAGCAACCAAAGTTTGAGATAAGCAAAAAACCTTAATTTTTAAGATTATTTACTGCCAACTGAACAGCTTCCGCTGCCTGCTTGCCGGAAATAGTCGCCCCTTCCATACTATCGATATAATCTTGCTGAGTATAACTACCAGCCAAGAAGAAATTAGAGATGGGCGTTTTCTGAGCCGGACGATAAGCATCCATTCCTGGAGCCTCACGATAAAGAGATTGGGCCAATTTCACCACATTAGACCAAGTCATATTAAGTTCACGAGAAGAAGGAAATAACTTATGGACTTGTTTTAATACGTGATCTGAGATCGCGTCATTTTTCTCAGCAATAAAAGGATCTCCAGGCGTCAATACCAACTGCAAAAGAGATCCTTCTCCTGGCTTATAATAATCCCCTGGACTTGCTAGCGCCAGATCCGCAAAACAAGAAAAATCTGCATCGGCAGTATAGAGCAAATTATCAATTCCCGCAGCTTTCTCCAATTGTTTTCTTTGTTGAGGATCATTTAGCTCAGTTACCCAACCATCAAAACGCAATTGAACAGTTGCTACAGGAACCGCCTCTAACTGATAGATATTGTCAAATTCTGACCATTTACGCCATTTTTCAGGCAGTACTTTTTTAATTCCTGGCACATCACAAGCAAAAACATAGGCATCAGCATTAATCACTTCCTCCGTTTCCCCTTGAGCAACCACGATTCCTGTGACCTTGGTTTCCGTGCCTTCTTCATACAAGATTTTTCTAACACGGCGACGGGTGTGAATTTTTGTCCCCTTGGCTTCAAGATATTCAATAATTGGTTTATGCAAATATTCGTGGGGAGAACCTTCAAGCATCCGCAGAACCGAAGCTTCTGTCTTCGCTGCAAAAAACTGAAAAATAGTCAGCATACAACGAGCAGAAATATTTTCCGTATCGATAAAACCCAAAGCATAGGCGATCGGATTCCACATGCGCTTGAGGCTACCATTATTTCCCCCATGGGAGCGAAACCAGTCCGCAAAACTAATCGAGTCGAGAGCACGAATGTTTTTCATTGCTCCTTCAAAATCAATTAAGCCTCGAACAATCGGACTTGTACCCAAAGCCAGAGAGTTAAAGATTTTATCTGCTGCGGATAATTGGGAAGAAGTGAAGAAAGCCTTGAGACCATGAAACGGTGCACCAACTAAAAAACGAAAATCCAATTCGCCAACTATTCCTCCATCGTTGATAAAGGTGTGAGTATGTTCCTTCAGACGAAGATTATCAATAGCGCCAACTTTTTCCATTAAGGCGAAAAGATTATAGTAGCAGCCAAAAAAGACGTGTAAACCCATTTCTACATGGTTTCCATCCTTATCTACCCAACTGCCTACTTTTCCCCCAACAAAAGGGCGTGATTCAAAAATTTCTACTTCAAAACCAGCATCAACTAGGTTGATCGCTGTTGACATTCCCGCTAATCCCGCGCCTACTATTGCAACCCGCATTAAATATCTTTCCGTTTATTTTCTTTACATATTTTAATATATGATTGATCCATTGAATATCTTTTGAGTTAAAAACAAGAAAACATGAGTGCTACTGTATCTGACATTCAAGTCAAAACTATCGACGGTTTAGAGAAAAAATTAGCTGAATATGAGGGAAATGTATTATTAATTGTCAATGTCGCTTCTTACTGCGGCTATACTCCCCAATATTCTGGTTTAGAAGAACTTAACCAAAAATATGGCTCTCAGGGTCTTAAGGTTTTAGGCTTCCCCTGTAATGATTTCGGAGCACAAGAACCTGGATCTAACAGTGAAATAGCTCAGTTTTGTGAAACAAAATATGGTGTGACCTTCGAGATGTTTGATAAAGTTGCTGCTCTTGGTGCTAGTAAACATCCTCTGTATGCAACCCTCACTAGTTCTGTGGAACCCCAAGGAGATGTTGCTTGGAACTTTGAAAAATTTTTAATCAGTAAAAAGGGAGAAGTGGTTGCTAGATTCAAAAGCGGAGTTGCACCTAGCGACTCTAGTTTGGTGGCTGCAATTGAAGCTGAACTAGCTAAATAATCAATTATCCAATTATCAACTATTAGTTGCAGCAAAAAAAAAAGGGGATAGAATTGATAACTAGATTGCTTGAAGGCAAGCTGTTCTAGCAAAGGATGATATAAGTTATGGCAGAAATATCGAATTCCACCGCAGCTATTGGAGGATATATCGGACTGTGACTTTAGAAGAAATTATTATAAAAGGTGGGGTCGCAATTTGGCCCCTGTTATTTCTTTCTGTGCTTTCTCTTGGCACTATTTTGGAACGACTCTGGTTTTGGTCGCAGGTTTTACTACAAGAGAAAACTATTATCGATCGCGTTACCGAAGCCGCAACCCTCAACTGGGATTTGGTCGCCAAAATCGCCCGAGAATACCGTAAACACCCCCTAGGGAATTTCATTTATTCTCCTCTACAGCTTGATGAACCTGAGCCGGAAGTCTTTCATTTAGCATTAGAAGCCGCCGCCGACGAAGAGTTGGCCAAAATGCGTAAAGGAGAAAAAATTCTCGAAGTAATAGTAGCCTTATCTCCTCTTTTAGGATTATTTGGGACAGTGTTGGGTCTAATCAAAGCTCTAGGCTCGATTAGGATTAGTGATTTAGCAGGAAGCTCAGCCTCAGGAGTCAGTAGCGGGATTGGCGAGTCTTTAATTTCAACTGCTGTGGGATTGTTAGTCGCAATTATTACCCTATCTTTCTATCGTTTATTTCAGGCTTTATGGGCCAAGCGAGTCAGAATATTTCGTAAAATAGGTAGTCAACTAGAGGTTCTCTATCGTCAAAAATGGTTCGCTGAAGAAGAATTAGAAGATAGAACAGAAATCCAAGAAGATATTACAAAAATCCAAGAAGATAAGTTTGGGTTTGAATCAAAACTCTCAAAAAATCCTAATCGATAAATTCAAGAAAAATACTCCATGACTGCCAAGAAAAAAAGAGCCCATAAGAAATATAGCGCCGCACCAATTCGTCGCTTTCGATTGTGGCAAGATGAATCGAGCAATAGTGACGTCAAAATTGAACTTTTACCTTTGATTGATGTCATTTTTTGTATTTTGACTTTCTTTTTACTGGCGGCAGTTAATTTTTCTCGTCAACAGGCTATAAATCTTGATTTACCTCAAGCAAGAACTGGCTCTCCTCAAATGCAGGAGGATATGCTATTGGTTTCTATTGATAACATTGGCCAGTTATATATAGAGAAAGAGCAGGTGACTAAAAATGTTTTATCAGAAAGAGTCGTCGAATATAAAGAAAATAATCCTGAAGGATTAATGGTATTATACGCTTCAAGAAATACCACCTATAGAGAAGTAGTCGAAGTTTTGGATCTTCTCAAGCAATTAGGAGGAGAAAGAGTTGCTTTGGCGACGATTCCTTTGGGAGATTATGTACCAACTGTGCCTCAAATTCCTAGTTCGAACGCTCTTCCTAGTTTTCCCAATCCTCCAGCACCACCTAGTCAGTGATCAGTTATCAGTGATCAGTTATCAGTTATTTCCTCAAGATTTATCCTTTTTCGAGGACGTAGTCATTTATGATTAGACATTGAACGGCAACTAGTAATCTGTGATTATATTTAATGTCTGATATTGAAACCTTAATTCATCAAGTTCAACAAGAAGCGCAACGAGAAGAGTTTCCTATCGATATTCCTGTATATAAATACGCTAATCTTGAGCCTACCTGTCCTGTATTGTATGCAGGAAATTTGCAAAGTCCTTTGTGTTTTTTTGGTCGAGATTTGGGAAGGGATGAGGTTAAGGCTAGACAACCATTAATTGGAGCGGCGGGAACTTTGGTGAGACAGGGTTTTTATCAAGCTATTCACCAACATAAAGCTGATTCTGCTCAAGAATTACAATCGATTTGCGATCGCGTTTTACTATCCAACACAGTTCCCTACAAACCTCCTGGCAATAAAGCCTATTCAGTTAAGGTCAAACAACGTTTTCGTCCATACATTGAACGTTTATTAGTTTTGCATTGGCAAGGCAATCAAATTATCACCCTAGGAACAGAAGCTTTTAAATGGTATGCCACCTATGGACAACCTAAAGAACTTGATACTTTTTTTCGGAGAAGCGATCGCTACAGCGTCAATATAAATATAAATCTCACTGCAACTGATAGTAATGGTCAAACTCACCGAAAGTTAGTTTCCTTACTGCCTTTACCCCACCCATCTCCGTTAAATAAGAGATACTATGCTATTTTTCCGCAACTACTGCAAACAAGACTATCCCAAGTAGAATTTTAGGTGCAGAGAAAAAACAAATTGAAATTCCCCAAGGTTCGATATTGCAAAACTAAAATATTCAATATATTTGCCCATCCTTTTAGGGATTTATATCATTGGTTACTTGTTATTAACTGGTGGCAATTTTTATTATTATTAAGTGTATTTTATTTTTTTGTTAACGTAGTATTTGCTTGTGCTTACTTAACAACAAATGGCGGCATTGCTAATGCTAATCCTGACTCCTTTATTGATGCTTTTTTCTTTAGTGTCCAAAGTCTTTCTACTATTGGCTATGGTGCGATGTATCCCAAAACTTTGTATGCTCAAATTTTAGTAACTTTTGAAGTTTTAGTAGGCTTGATCTTAGTAGCAATGGCAACAGGATTAATGTTTGCTCGTTTTGCCCAACCCAAAGCCCGAGTTCTGTTTAGCAAAGTGGCGGTTGTTTCTCCTTTTAATAAAAATCCGACTTTAATGCTGCGAGTTGCCAATCAAAGAGACAATCGCATTATCGAAGCTCGTATACAAATGAGTTTGTTAAAAAATGAAATTAGTACCGAAGGGATGGAGTTAAGACATTTTTATAATCTCCGTTTGATGAGATCGGAATCACCTAGCTTTGCCCTTAGTTGGTTAGTGATGCATCAAATAGATGAATCCAGCCCTTTCTATGGGGAAAATCTTCATTCTTTAATCAAATCTGATGTTGAACTATTAGTAATCTTGACAGGGCTAGACGAAACTTTTTCTCAGACTATTCATGCCCGTTATATTTATAAAGCTCGTGATATATTATTTTCAATGAAATTTGTTGATATTCTATATAAATCAAGAGATGGAAAATATTTAATCGACTATGAAAAATTTCATGAAGTAACTCCTGTCTCTTAAATAATGACTCTTAAATAATTAATGAACAATTCAGCGATCGCGATTTATCCTGGAAGTTTTGACCCAATTACTTTAGGTCATCTCGATATTATTACTAGAGGAAGTACTATGTATGATCGTGTTATCGTAGCAGTACTTTCTAATCCTAGTAAAAAGCCTTTATTTACTGTAGAAAAACGCATTGCCCAAATTAAACAATGTACGATCAATTTGCCTAATGTTACGGTCGATAGTTTTGCTGGATTAACCGTAGAATATGCCAAAATGAAAGGTGCAAAAATATTATTGCGAGGTTTACGAGTCTTATCTGATTTTGAAAAAGAGTTGCAAATGGCTCATACGAATAAAACTTTGTCGGAAGATGTCGAAACAGTCTTTTTAGCAACAGCAAAAGAATATAGTTTTCTCAGTAGTAGTGTTGTCAAAGAGATAGCGCAATTTGGGGGAGAAATTTCCCATTTAGTTCCCGCAGATATTGCTAAAGATATTTACTCTTATTACAGAAAGTAATTTGTGGTTAGTAAATAGTTTTATCTATTTTAATGAGAATTTATCAAGATAATTTCAGGTTTTTTTTAGGTTTACACCTGGAGAAACAAGATTTTCTTGTCTAGAATTGATTTGAAGAAAATACAGTTTAAATTAAACCTCAAAATATATCTTTAACTTCTCTAAATAGCCCACTATCGCATATGGTATATCAAGAAAAAGCTCTAGATTCAGCAGCTACTAATACAATAAATTCTGATTTCTTACAGCAAGAAATAACCCCTAATTCCCTTGACTTTACTTTTGATATTCAAAAACACTTAGATTCTTTGACAAGTCAGATTTCCCAGAGCACAGAAATTCCTTTCACCGATTCTATTATTATTAAAAAAGATTCAATATTAAAGAACATTGAACTGTTAAAAACTAATTTACCTTCAGCTTTGGCGATCGCGAATGAAATTGTCCAACAAAAACAACAAATTATTAATAAAGCCGAAGATTATGCCCGCAACAGAGTGATCCTCGCCGAAAAAAAAGCCGAAAAAATCCTCCAAGATTCTGATATCATACGCCAAGCAGAGCTAGAAGCAGCGAAAATCCAACAGAATACAGAGGAAGAATGTGAGCAACTATTGCAAACAACCCAAGAAGAAATCGAAAAACTACGTCAGTTAACCGCGATCGAATATGAAGAGATTCAACGAGGTGCGGATACCTATGCCACAAATGTTCTGAGTAACTTGGAAGAACAACTTGTGCAAATGCTAGAAGTAACTCGGAATGGTCGTCAACAATTAGAATCGCCATCCAAAAGTAATCAGTCATAAATACTAAGAAAAATGAGCAACAAAAAAGTTATCCGTACCGATCAAGCACCGGCTCCTGTAGGCCCTTATAATCAAGCCATTTCAGCTTCAGGCAATATGATTTTTCTAGCAGGTCAAATTGCTCTTGATCCGCAAACAGGAGAGATTGTCGGCACCTCGGATGTCGCTCAACAAACTGAACAGGTGATGAAAAATATTGCTGCTGTTCTAACTGAAGCTGGGGCAGATTGGTCAAATGTTGTTAAAACTAGTGTCTTCTTGACCGATTTAGGCAATTTTAATACTGTAAATCAAGTTTATGGCAAATATTTCGATGAAGCTACAGCTCCTGCTCGCGCTTGTGTCGAAGTTTCTCGTTTACCTAAGGATGTTTTAGTGGAAATAGAATGTATTGCTGTTGTTAATTAAGCAATTGGGTATTTGAAGAATCTTATGATACTAAGAGAGAGCAGTGGAAACTAAAGCGGATGCAACGGGTAAGACTTTACCATTTTCCTGATAGATTTCTACCAAGAGATCCATAACTTCTACTGCATTTTCCAATGCTTCCTGATAAGTTTCGCCATGAGTTACCCATTGCTGTTCATCTGGAAAATCTGGTAGAGATACCAAAAAGCAACTATCTTCATCACTCCATTGAATTAAAATTCTATATCTCAAATTATTCATTGTTTTTTGCCTCTTCTATTGCCTTTTCAATTCTTTTTTCTTGATAGCGTTTAGCATCTTTAGCAAATTTAAAGGGAAATGGAATTAATGTTAATCGCACTTATTATTTTTTCTATCACTATTTTAAATAGACAACAGTTACTCCCGAGCCACCTTCTTTTTGAGATGCGAGTTCATATTTTTCTACTTGTGGATGACGTTGTAAAAATTCATGAACTCCTTGGCGTAAACGTCCTGTGCCTTTACCGTGAATAATCCAGAGCATTCCTGATTCTGTAGCTTTTGCGATCGCAGATTCGAGGTCAACTTCGGCATTAGCAACTCTACTTCCCCGAATATCTAAAGTATTTTGCGAAGTACGAACGGTTACTGGCTTTGCTTTAGTAGTAGCGGTCGATTTCTTAGTAGTTTTAGTTGTAGTTTTTGCTTTAGCAATCGGCTCAACTTTTTTCCCGTCTAGAGATTCAATTTCTTCCACTCCAACTGTCATTTTCATCAAACCAAAGCGCACCGTCAATTGTGAGTTCTCTTCAATACTCAACACTTCCCCTGTTTGCCCAAGACTAGGTATTCTTACTTTTTCTCCAACTTGGGGCTGATAACCAGGTTTAGGAATTTTAGGTTTAGCAATAATTTGTTTACTAGAAATTTTATTTAAGGCTTCCGTCGCTTGCTGGGCTTTCTGGGCAGTTTGATTTCCTTGTTGTAAACGACGAATTACCTGGGCAATTTCTGCTTTAGCTTCTGCGATCGCTTTTTGCACTGCTTTTTCTTGGGACAGCTTTAATTCCTGTTCTCTCGCTTGCAGAGACTCCGCTCTTTGGGAAACTTCTTCGTAAAAACGTTCGGTTTGACTTAATAATTTCCCCGCTTCCTCGGCTTTAGTTTCCTGTTCTCGCCGTTGATTTTCCAGAGCCGCAATCACTTGGTTAACATCCTCAGTTTTACCAATACCCACCAAATTTTGAGCATCGGTAACAATATCAGAATCTAAGCCTAGGCGTTGAGCGATCGTTAGAGCATTAGAACGGCCAGGAATTCCCCATAATAGACGATAAGTGGGTTGCAAACTATTGTCATCGAATTCTACCGAAGCATTTTCAAATCTTTCGTCTTGATATTTAAGAGCTTTGAGTTCTCCATAATGGGTTGTGGCAACGGTAAGCAAACTATGTTCTGCCAAATATTTTAATAATGCGATCGCTAAAGCACTTCCTTCAGCCGGATCAGTTCCAGCACCAACTTCATCAAGCAGGACTAAAGAATCAGGAATACGATTTTCATCCTGAGGCTTAAGAGCGGCAATAATGCGGCTAATACGGCGAATATGGCCTGAAAAAGTCGATAAACTCTGTTGCAAAGATTGCTCATCGCCAATATCAGCTAAAACCTCATCAAACCAAGGTATCTCCACAGGAACTTTCGCGGGGACAAAAATACCAGCTTTTGCCATCAAGGCCGCTAAACCGATGGTTTTCAGGGTAACAGTTTTCCCGCCTGTATTAGGGCCAGTAATGGCGACGACACGAGTTTGCGGTTCAATTTTGACATCAATGGGGACGACTGCTGTACCATCTTCATGTTTTTGTTGCCAGACTAGGAGCGGGTGATGTAATCGACGCAGAGTTACGGTTTCCGATCGCTCGATAAAGTGTGGGGGATTGGCTTCGAGCCACAAACTGTAACGAGCTCTAGCTGTTGCTAAATCTAAGATAGTTGCGATCGCGAGCAATTCTTCCAAATCTTCTTGAACTTCGGCAATTTTCTCGGTTAACTCCCTTAAGACAATTTCTTCTTCTCTTTTTTGTTGTCTTTCTGCTTGTCTGAGAGCATTTCCTGCATTTACCACCGAATTAGGCTCAATATATAAAGTTGAACCGGTACTAGAAACATCATGAACAATGCCGGGGATAGTTTCCTTTTGCCCTGGTTTAACAGGAATCACAAAGCGATCGCTTCTTTGGGTAATCACCGCTTCTTGTACCGAACCCAAGTTACTTTGAATAATCCGTTGTAAACTTTGGCGAATCTGTCGGCGTAGGCCTTTGACCTTGGCACGAATCCCAGCAACTTTGGGGTTAGCCCGATCCGTAATTTCTCCGCGATCGTCAATGCAATGATGAATTTGTTGTTCGATTTCGGGATAGGTTCGTACAGGAAAAATTAATTCATTTAATACAGGTAATTCCTCAGCTTTACTATCAATGATGCGTCGCAGATAGCGCATTCCTGCCAAGGTTGTAGCAATATCTAGAAGTTCTTGGGCAGAAAGAATTCCCCCGATTTTAGTTCTTTCTAAGGCGGCACCAATGTCTTTAATACCCCGGAAAGTCCATCCCGAATCGAGTTCTTGTTCTAAATCATAGATTTCTGTGGTTTGGGCTAATAATTGCAGACTTACCTCTTTGGTGTGAGGTAATTGTAAGTTGCGTGCTGCCACTGCCCCGATTTTAGTTTCGGCAAAGGTAGCTAGATGTTCACACAA